>JAHWKJ010000165.1 GCA_019347905.1 Planctomycetota bacterium | reverse complement strand
ATTCCGCCTTGTGGCAGAGTCTGATCCGCTGGCTCGTCTCCAGCGCGGGTCTGGCCCCGGGGCAGGACCGCCTGTTGAGGATCGACCGAGTGGCATGGACGGCCGGCGAAGCGGTTTCGGCCGTGCTGCTGATGCGCGAGGAAGCGACGCAGGGGCCGCTGCCGGCCATCGAGTTGATTCGCCCCGACAATCGGATCCAGAACGTGACGCCTGTTGCGCTGGGAGACGAAGCCGGCGTGTACAACGTGTCATTCGGCACGCTGCCGGAAGGCCGCTATCGGGCCCGCATCGCCGCCGGTGAAGGTGACGAGGACGCGGAAAGCGCGGTCGCGTTCGACGTGCGGCGTCATTACGGCGAACAGCTCGATGTGCGTGCGCGGCCGGACCTCATGGCCCGCATCGCGCGCGACAGTGGAGGCTCAGTGATAGAGTCGGGCGATCCCGCCGCCGTCGCCGACCGGTTCCGTTCCCATCTGGCGCGCAGCCGCCCGGAACGGGTCCGTCGGATTGCGGCATGGGACCGGTGGTGGGTGCTCGCAGGCGTACTCGCTCTGTGGGCATGTGCATGGGGCCTGCGACGCCACACCGGGCTTGTGTGAAGACATGTCAATTCACCACGATCGGCCGCCCGTCCTCCCAGACTTCAACCAACTGATAGGGTCGTGCAAGGTCGGAATTGTCGTAGACCAGAACGTGGGGAAGTTCCTGGATCGCGCGTTTCAGGTTCTTCACCGTCCGTTCGAACCGGTCGTGAAGCTTCTGGTCAGGCACATCGTGTCCTCCCTGGGCAACCCGCATCGAGACTCGCTGCAGCGATGTCCCGACATCCGCAAGGCGGATGAAAATCATGGCGACTTGATAGCCTTGCGCGGCGCAGTCTCGAAGGAACCGCACCTTTTCGCCCACTGGATCGGACAAGACGGTTTCAAATATGAAACTCTCCCGTCGCTGAACGAGGACGTGACGCAGGGCGGCAGCAACTTCGGCCGCTTCGTAGGGCCCGATGTTCAACTCGCGGGTCAGATCGTCCGCGTTGATAAACCACAAGCCGGTGTCGGCCAGATGACTCCAATAGAACGTCGTCTTGCCGGCGCCGTTCGAACCTGTGATCGCGATGACAATCGGCCGCTCGTCGAGAAAGCCGAATTCCATCTCACGACTGGTCCGGGCGAAATTCGCGGTTCACAAAGCGTCCGACGCTCCGTATCCCGTCCGCGTCGATCTTGCAGATCAGGCCGTCCGCACCGGGAATCGCCTCGAAGTGCGGAAATGGCTGCGATTGAAGATATTCGCTCACGCGCTGGCGCCCCGTCTGCGTGTCGACTTCACGAACGGCGGTCGCCAAAGAGCGTTCGGCCCCGGCTCGACGAAGCGCCAGCGCCTGGTCGCCTCGGAGCAGTCGTTCCAGCGCGCGGCCCAACTGCGCCCAGAATTCGATCTGCCCGGCGATCGAGCGTTGCGCACTCTCGGCAACTGCCCGAGCCTCGCAGACGAGACCATCGGAAAGCTTGACCGGTTGTCCCATCAGCAGAAGGTAGCACTGTGCTACCCCCTTGGTCAAGAGGCTTTGTCTGGCCGAAGGACACACTGTTCTGTCGACACATCCGTAGCGTTCGGGTGGTTTATCCGTGCCATCCGTGTGATCCGTGGTTCGTGGTGCGCATTCCGGGATCGACGAATGGACGCCGTCTCGTTGCCTTGGGTCCCCGGGATTGTGTGAACCTGTTTGCAGTTCGGCGCCCGAGGCACGACAATCTGCGTATCTGGCGGACCGCGAGACCTCTTGTTCTTGTTCCTGGCGGGGGAGCGGCTGCATGTCGGAAGGCTCGATCGGCATCACTCTCGGTCGCTTGCGGCGGCGGACGCTGTGGATCGCTGGCGTTACGGGTCTCGCCTGGGGACTCGTGGCGGCCGGCGCGTTTCTACTGGCGGCCGTCTGGGTCGATCTCGTGCTCGAGCTCTCGCCCGGACTGCGAGTCGCGGCGCTGGCGTTCGCGATTGCGATTGCGCTGGTGATGCTTGCGGCCGTTGTTTGGCATGGAGTGGGACGCGGCCGCCCGGCGATGCTGGCCCGCCGCCTCGATCACGTCGGCCGCACCGGCGGACAAATTCTGTCGGGCGTCGATCTCTCGACCGCTCTCGCGCAGCCGTTTCACTCGCACAACCCCGACCTGTCCGCGGCGCTGGCAAAGCTGGCGGTCCATCGGGCCGAGCAACTTGCGGCGGGAATTCCTCGCGCACAGGCCGTGCCGGTGCGGCCGGCTTCGCGGGCGTGGGGATGGCTGATCGCCGCCCTGGCCCTCACGCTCGCGCTCGCGCTGGCCATGCCTCGACTGGCCGCGACCGAATGGCGGCGGTTCCTGCAGCCCTTCGAAGACCATCCGCCCTATTCGCTGGTGACTTTCACCGTCGAACCCGGCGACGCCACCGTCCTGTACGGCGAAGGCCTGGACATCCACGCCACGACCTCCGGCCCGCCGGTCGAGTCGCTGGAGCTTGTTCTCGGGCCTTCGACAGCGCCCGGAGAACGGGCCGACCTTGCCGAACAGACGCTGCCAATGTTCGCCGAACCCGGCGGCCGCTGGCGGATCTCGCTCTCGAACCTGACGGCCGACACGCAGTATGTCGTGCGTTCCGGCCAGGCTCGCAGCCACCGCTTCCAGATCACCGTCGTCACCGTCCCGCGGTTTGAAGACGTGCGTTTTCGCATCACACCGCCGGCGTACACGCGGCTGGCCGACTACAACGGGCCACTACCGCAGGGCGGGCTCGCAGGACTGCGCGGCACGCGCGTCGCCGTCCGGGCCAACAGCAACCGTCCGCTGGCCGGCGGCAGTCTCGCCTACATCAGCGGCGACGCTCGACACGAAGTCGCGCTGGCCCCCGCCGGCCGCGCGCACGAAGTTACCGGCGCGTTCGAGATCGACGACTCGGGCCGCATCGAGCTGTCCATCGTCGATCGCGACCGCCAGCCATCGACGGAAGCCTGGTCGGCCCCCGTCGTGCGACTGATGGACGAGCGGCCGTTCGTTCGGCTGCTTCAGCCGCCGCCGGTCTCGTTCGCCACGCCTGAGGCCGTCGTGCCCGTGTCGATTGCGGCTGAAGACGATTACGGCATCTCGCGGCTGCAACTGTTCCGCAGCCTGAACGATTCTCGCGCGCTGCCGCTGGAGATCACCGTCGTCACTCCACCGCAGCCGCGGACCTATCACGTCGTGCAACTGCCGTTGGCCGGTCACGGCCTGGAGGCGGGCGACGAGATCAAGCTGTTTGCGCGGGCTGAGGATAACGACCCGCACGCGGGCGTCGCCGGCGCACCGGGCAAGGGAGCGGAAAGCGCGGTCGTGCTGATCCGCATCATTTCACAGGAAGACTTCCAGCACATGCTCCGCACGCGCGAGGGGATCGAGCACCTCGTTTCAAAATACCAGCAGGCCCGCCGCCGGATGGAATCGCTTGCCGACGAAATCGAGACGCTGCGTCGCAAGGCCAGTCAGCAACCGGGGGACGAGGCGCTGAAGGCGCCGCTGCGTCAGGAACTGGAACAGCTCGTCCGGCGGTTGAACGAGGAGGCGGACGCGCTCCAGAAACTCCAGGACAGCGAGTTGCCGTTCGCACTCGACCGGGAGCTGTCCCGCGAACTCGAAAAGCTCACGTCGTTGCTGCGGCGGCAGTCGGAACAGGCACAGTTCCTTATGAAACACGAGAACCTGACGGGCGGCGAAATGCAGGAGGCCCTCGCGGAACTCCTCCGCGAACTGGATGAAGGCCGCGAACATCTCGATACCGAGGCTGTCGAACCGCTGCAGTTCACCGCCGCGGCCCTGCGGCTGGCGCAGGACGAAGCGCGGTTTGTCGAACTGGTTCGACGGCAGCGCGACCTGGCCGATCGACTGGCCTCGCTCGCGGGACGCTCTTCGGTCGACGACCCCGCGCAGAAGAGCCGCATGCGCGATCTCGAAGCCGAACAGCGCCGACTCAGAGAAGACCTCGCGGAGCTGCTCGCCGACATCGAAGAGCACGCCAGCCACCTGCCCGAGGACGAGGCGCTGGAGCCGCTCCGCAAATCGGCACTTGAGTTTGTCGCCGCCCTCAGGGAAAGCGGCGCCGCCGACGCGATGAGCGAGGCCGAAGCGGCGCTGGCCGAGTTCTCCGGCGCGCGCGGTCATGCCGCCGCCGTGCGGGCCGCCGAAATCCTGGAACAGTTTCTCAGCCGGTGCGAGGGGCTCTCGGGAGCGGCGGCCGGTCGAGCCTGCCGGCAGTTCCGACCGAGCCTGGGCGACGCGATGTCGCAGACGATTCAGCAGATGCTTTCTGCGATGAGGTCCGGATCGGGCATGGGCTTCGGATCCGGAAGCGGAGATGGGTACAGCGCGCGCACGGGTGCGCTCAACAACGTGGGGCTGTTCGGTGGACTGCCGCTGCTCGATTCGCCCTCGGGCGTCGCCGGTGCCACTGATTCCCAACACGCCGACGCCGCGCGGCGCGGTGCCGCGCCGCCGCCGACCAGGCACCAACCGTGGGGACCGGGTGCTCCTCCGCTCGACTCGCAAGCGGTCGGCTCCGGAGAAGCGGCCGTTCCGCTGCCGTACCGTCAGAAGGTGGGCCGTTACTTCCAGCGCATCGCCGACGAGATCGGCGATCAATAGGAGCCATGTGATGCGATATCTCTCTCTGGCAGGCTTGCTGGCGCTGGTGGTCGCGCCCACCGCGGCACAGCACCCGGCCTCGCGGAACGGTTCGGCCGCAGATGCGGTCGCGGTGTCCGCGCCGCCGGCAGGCCCCACGTTGTCCGCCGTTCCGGAACCCAAACTCCTTGGCGGCGAGCCGGACGGGCTGGTGCAGGTGGCCAACCTCATCTACGCCGGCGTCAAGAGCAGCCAGTGCTTTTCAGATCACTTCCTGGTGACTGCGGAGAAGGAGTCGGCGATTTCGACCAGCCGCCGCTTCCACGCCGTCAAGCTGGCCAGCGACGAGCTGTTCAATTTCCCGCTGGTCATCATGACCGGCGAAGGCACTTTTCAATTGACCGATGCCGAGCGCGAGAACCTGCGGGACTTCGTCGAGCGCGGCGGCTTTCTGCTGGCGTCCGCCGGCTGCTCCTCGAAGGAGTGGGACCGCAGCTTCCGCCAGGAATTGGCCATCGTCTTCGCAGAGCGGCGGCTGGAACCCCTGCCGATGGATCACCCACTGTTTCACACGGTCTACGACATCGTCGAGCTGGCGGCCAAGCACGGCGAGCCGCGGCCGCTGGAAGGCATCAGTTTCGGCGGCCGGCTCGGCGTGGTGTATTCGCAGGACGGGCTGAACGACACCGCCCACACCCAAGGCTGCTGTTGCTGCGGCGGGAATGAAATCACCAACTGCATTCAGGTCAACGTCAACATTCTGGCCTACGCGCTGTTGTATTGACCGGGCGTTTCTACCTGCCACGGCTTGCACTGCGATCGGACCCCGACACATGGGCGCCTCAACCAGATCGGCACCAGCGCCGCCGGGATGTATCGCCGCCGCAGCTTTGTCGGTGGCGGTTTGTCTAATCGGCTGTGGCGAGTCGGATGGGACAACCGTTGAACAGCCCGCTGAGCCTCGGCCCGTCGCGGTCATCGTCAGCGGTGACACCGCCGGCTGGATCATTCCCTGCGGATGCGCGTCGAACCAGTCGGGCGGCCTGCCCAGGCGCGGCACCTTTCTCGCCCAGCAGCGCCAGGAGCAGGACATCGTCTACGCAGACGCGGGCGGCGCCCCCGGCGGAACCTCGGCCTACGACCGCTCGAAATTCGCCGCCATCCTTCGTGGCGAGCGTGCGCTGGGCGTGGCGGCCCACAATCTCGGCGGACCCGAAGTCGCCCTCGGGGCCGACGTGCTGCGCGAGCTGGGTGAACAGCTCGATACCCCGTTCATCTCGGCCAATCTCCGCGATTCAGGCGGCCGGGCGCTTGCGCCGCCGCTGAGAATCGTGAACGCAGGCGGACGGCGGATCGCATTCGTGGGTGTCGTCTCACCGCGCTATGCGGCAGCCGGCTGCCGCATCGAGGCTCCGCGCGAATCGATCCTTTCCGCACTTTCGGAGATTGAAGGCCGCTACGACTGGCTGATTGTGCTGGCGTATCTGCCCGAGTCGGAGCTGCGCGAGCTCGCCGCCGCATTGCCCGAGGCCGTGGCCGTCGTCGGCGGTCCGACCGGACAGAGCATCGCGCCGGCGAAGGTGGGCGCCACGCTGGCAGCCTCGGCGACGAACAAGGGCAAGTTCCTCATCGAGCTGTCTGCTCCCGAAGTCGCAGGCGGCGCATGGAGTGGCCGGGCCGTCGAGATGGCTGAAGAGTTTGCCGACGATCCGCAGCAGTCGCACAACGTCGAAGACTGGCGCCGCGAACTGGCCGGCCGCGACTTTTCCGCCGGCGAGACCGGCTTCGCACCGCTGCTCGCGCAGAACCTGCCTGCCGATTACAGCGTCGCCGGCAGCCTGGCCTGCCGCGATTGCCATGAGGCCGACTACGAGTCCTGGCGCGCCTCAAACCACGCGCACGCCTGGTCGACACTCTCCGCCGACGGCGCGCACGCCGACTCATATTGCCAGCAGTGCCACACGACCGGGTACGGACTGCGGGGCGGTTTTCAATCGATCGCGCAGAGTGCGGCGCGCATCGATGTCGGCTGCGAAAGCTGCCACGGGCCGTCGGCGGCTCACGCGGGCGATCCGGCGCGTCACCGCACCCCGTTTGCGGCCGCCGATGTGTGTGTGACCTGACACGACCGCGAGAACAGCCCGCGGTTCGAATACGCCGCCTACTGGAATCGCATCGCGCACGGCGCCGCGGCCCACAGTCAGGGGGAGCCATGAGCGTCCCAAAACGTAGTCACAAGCTGCCAGCTTGTGGGTGTTGCAGTGAACATCGAGTCAACGCTCTTCGTGTCTCAACACGTAGTCACAAGCTGGCAGCTTGTGACTACGTGACACCAGTCTTGAGACAGAGCCTGAGCCTCGCCTGTCTCCTCCTCGGAGCTGTGTGGTGCGCCGCTGACGAGCCGGTACCCGCTCCGGTCCCGGCCGGCACGTCCCACGACGCGCAGCCGCCGGCCGCGATACCGGACGACGAACCCGTCGTGGCTCCGAAGCCCGCTGCGGACGATCTCGCAGCCTCCACAGCCGCCCTGCCGTGGTTCGACACGCTGGCCGACGGTTATACTGAGAGTCAGCGGCACGGCCGGCCGGTTCTGGTGCGGGCCGGCGCCGCGTGGTGCCCGTGGTGCCGCGTCCTCGAACGCGAGTTGGAACAGCCCGCCGTCCGCCGCGAACTGACCCGCTGGACCCGCGTCGCGCTCGATGTCGATACGGCACCGTCCGAGGCGCGGCGGCTGGCGATCGGCAGCATTCCCGCGTTGCGCGTGCTGACGCCGGCCGGCAAGCTCGTCGCCTCACGCGATGGAGCCGCGTCGTCCGCCGAACTGGCCGCGTGGCTCCGCGAGCACTACACCACGGCGAACGCCGCGGCGCCCGCCGAACTCGTAGAGACCGGCACACCCGATGCCGCGGCAATCGGGCGGCTCATCGAGCAGTTCGCCGAACGCGACGCCACGCTGCGCGAAGCGGCCGTCCGGCGACTTTTGCCGCATCCGCAGCAGGCGGCTCCACCGGTTGTGGAGACCCTCTCGCGGGGAAGACTCGCGGCCCGGCTGACGGCTCTGGAACTGCTGCGCGATTGGGAGGCGCCCGCTGACGGCCTCGATCCGTGGCAGCCCGAGACGCTCACAGCGGATCGGCTCGAGACGCTCACACAATGGGCAGCCGCTCTCGGGGAGTCGCCGCCCGCCGAAAAGTCGGAACTGGCGCCGGATGAGCTGGCCGCCGCGCGAAGCGCCATCGACAAGCTGCTGGCCGCCGAACCGGCGGAGGCCCGGGCGATTCGTGAACGACTGGCGCGGTTCGGCCGCCTGCTCCTGCCGGAAGTCTACGAGCGGCTGAAGCTCGCCGAGACCGACGCGGCACGCGAGCGATTGATCGAACTGCGCTACCGCCTGGTGGCCGCGGATGAACTCGTGCTCGAGTGGCCCGGCGGTCTGGAGCGGCTGTCGGCCACGGATCTCGACACGCGGCTGCGGGCGGCTGAAGAGCTGGCCGCCCGCGCCACGGCGGCCGACGAGCCGCTCCTGCTGGAACTCTTCAGCGATCCGGCGCCGCTCGTGCGGGAAATCAGTCTGGGCGCCCTGGCCCGGCTCGGCGGCACGGTGGCGAGTGGCTCGCTGGTGCGGCTGCTCGACGACCCGGAACCCAACGTCCGCGCCGCCGTCCTGAAGCAAATGACCGAGAACCCGCGTCCAAATCTCGTCCCCCGCATCGCCGACTACGTCGCCCGCGAACGCGACGCCGACCTGATCGTCCACGCCGTCCGCCTGCTGCGCGCCATCAAGAGCGCGGCCGCGCATGCCGCGCTCCGTCCGTTGCTCAAACACGAAAGCTGGCGGGTCCGTGCCGAAGCCGCCGAGGGTCTCGGCGAGTCCTTTGACCAGGTACACCTCTTGGGCGGCGGCAACAACTCCGACGACGAGAAGGCGCTGATCGAAGTCCTCACCGATTCAGATGGCTTCGTCGTCAGCCGCGCCGTGGCCGGTCTGCGCGCGACAACGCTGCCGGAAGCGGTTGACCCTCTGGCCCGAGTGACTGCAGCACATCCCGAACTGGCCACACAGGTCGTGGAAGTCTTGGCCGGCGGGAACCTGCCGGAGGACAACGTCACCGACCATCTGAGACGGCTCGCGGTCCACACGAACGCGTCGGTTCGCGCCGCGGCGATCACCGGGCTGGGCCGCCTGCTTGCGGGGAAAGCCCGGGAGGACTTCGCGAGAGCGCTCGGGGATCCATCGGCGGAAGTCCGCATTGCGGCGGCCGACGCCTTCTTCGAGCACCTGAACGCAGTCCGCCGGGGCGAAACGGCTTCGCAACTCGACCCGACGCACATGGTCGAAGTCGACGAAGCGGCGGAGGCGGGCTTCTTGCAAGGGTTCCTCAGGCTGCTCATTCCCGAACGCACGGGCGCCATCGCCGTGCCGGCAGGCAAGGAAGCGTCGCAACCAGCGCAGCCGGAGTCCGACGAGCCGGTCGAAGCTCCGCTGCCGGACAGCGGCGCCGTTGCCGAGACCGACGCGGAGAAGTGGCTCAGGCAGGTCCGTGCGGGCCAGGGCTTCGAGGCGTGGGAGTATGAGATGGCGGATCGGCTTGCGCCCATGCTCGCGTCCGATGCGCCCGAAGAACGACTGGCCGCCGCGCTGCCGCTGGCCGCGCTCGGGAGGGACTCCCTCGCCATCCCGGTGCTGTCGGAGACGCTCCAGTCGGCGCCGAACAGCGTGGCCCGCATCGCCCGCGCTTTGCCGTGGCTGCTGTGGGACGATCGCAAGGCCCTGTTCGATCAGCTCGTGGCGGCCGCGGCCACCGCCGACGAACTCGAAATCGTCGCGCAGTTACTGGCCGAGGTCGCCGACCGCCGCGCGGCCGCCAGCCTGTGGGACCTGCTCGATCGGCCGGACACCGGCGCCTCGATGGCCGAGACGCTGCGGACCGCACTCGAGCGCATCTATTTCGGCGAAAGCTGGTGGGACGAGTCCGAAGTCGCCAAACGGCAGATTAAGCTCGCTCCGGACGAAGCCGCCCGCCGCAGCCGTGCCGAATCGCGCTGGCAGCGGCTGACGGCCCTCAGCCTGCTGTTGCGTCTCGATCGCGCCGCCGCCGCAGAGATCGCGCAGGAGTTGTACGATAGCGCGACCGATGACACGCAGCGGCTCGATGCCTTTCAGATGCTGCTTTTGGCCGGTACGAAAACTCCCGCCACAGAGCATGCCGTGGCCGGACTGTCCCATCCTTCGCCGCAGATCCGCGGCCGTGCTCTGGAGTACCTCGCGCTGGGCGCCGCGCCTCTGCGCAGCGCGGAGTCAGGCGAATTCTGGCTCTCCGACGGCAGCGGCGAGGCGACGACACTCGCGGCGGCGTCCGGTCAGCCAATTCTTCCCGAGGCCCCGCCGGGTCTCACCGCAGAACCGCTCCTTCCCTTCCTGCGTGCCACGGACGCCCGCGACGCGGCGCTGGCCGGTTACCTGCTGGTGCTGCTCGATGAGCCGCAGGGCCTCGAACCGCTGATCGACTACTGGCGGACGCACGCCCGGCAGGAAGAGACCTGGCGGCGGCTGGTCTACCGCGCCGTCGCCTACCTCGACGACAGCCGCCACACGGCCCTGCTGGATGAGATCTACCAGGATTTGTCTCGCGAGGAGTACGCCGACTTCGCCGACTTCTACTGGACGATCCGCATCATGACTGGCGCCGAAGCATTGGCCCTCCGCAAGCGGATCCGCGACGAGGTAGGCATGGACCGCCTGCGCTGACAGGCCGTTGAAAAAAGGGGACTGGCTCGCGGATGAGGCGAAACGTTTCCGAGTTTTGGAACCGCGAGCGTGCCTGTCCCCTTTTTTCGACGGGCTGTTACGCCCGCATTCCCCAACCAAATGAGGCTTTCCATGAGACCGCTCCTTGTATCACTGGCTGCCGCGTTGTTGACTGCGGGCTCAGCCGCCGCACAGGTCGATACCCCCGCCATCGTCTCGGCCGACGGCTCGGCCACGCTCACGCGACCGCCGCAAATGATGCGGATGCGCGTCGACGTGATGTCGAAGGCCGCCACGCTCGAGGAAGCCCTGGCGGGCCTGAAGCAGCAGACGGCGAAGGCCAAAACGCAGCTTGTCGAGTTCGGCGCCGATGCCGATTCGATCCGCGTGGAAGCTCCGCGCGTGACGTCGCTGAAGACGGAGCAGCAACGGCAGATGGAGGAGCTGATGCGCCAGCGACTGGAGCGCGCCGGCCGCGGTCAGGCGAAAGCGCGCGCCTCGATGCCCGTGATTGTGGCGGCCACGCTCGAAGCCCAGTGGAAGTTGAACAGCACCGAAGCCGAGCAGATCCTGCTCCAGGTCCATCCGCTGCAGGAAAAGATCCGCGCCGCCGACATCGGCCAACTCCCGGTGCTTGCCGCGGACTC
>JAHWKJ010000704.1 GCA_019347905.1 Planctomycetota bacterium | reverse complement strand
TGGCGCTTCGGGTTGGTGTGGCAGACACTAACCCGAAGCGCCAGCGAGGAGCCCGTGCTGGCGAGGGCGCGGAGGCCGCGGCTCCACCGCCGGTGCTAGCGCCCGGCATGCCGTTGTGGATGGTCGTCCGTCCGCAGGAGCTCGCGGCAGGTTCGCCGGAAACGCGAGCGGCCGAGCTCGTGCGGCGAATGATCGCCGCGCGCAAAGGCGGGGCCGACGTGGTCTTTGCCGCGGATGTCTTCCACCGCGAGCGGGGCCTGATTACCGCCGACGGCTCGCCGACGCCGCTGTTCCCCGCGTGGCGAACGACGGCGCTCGCGCTGGCCGATGCGCGGTACGTGGGTTCGCTGGAGCTGCCCTCGGGCAGCGAGAATGCCGTCTTCGTCCGCGGCGAAGAGGCCGTGCTGATCGCCTGGAACGAACGCCCCACCACCGAAGCCTTGTACCTCGGCCCGGCGGACCGCGTCGGCCAATGCAATCTGTGGGGCCAGCGCCGGCCGGCGGCGACGCGGCAGACAGGCGACCGCGTCGTGCAGTGGCTCGAACTGGGGCCTTCGCCCGTGCTGTTCACCGGCTGCTCGGCGGCGATCGCACGCTGGGGCATGGACGTGGGCTTCGAGCGCGGCCGCCTGCCCAGCGCCACCGGCGAGCACGCGGAGAGAATTGTGGGCCGCAACACGTTCCCCCAGGGCGTCAGCGGCGAGGTCACCGTGCACGGACCGGCCGAATGGGGCATCGAGCCTTCCAGGCAAAAATTCACCGTCGCTGCAGGCGAGCCGTTTGAGCTGCCGTTTGTGTTGACGCTGCCGCTCAACGCCACGCTGGGGCGCCAGGTGGTGGAGCTGGAGTTCGCCCTCGACGCCGAGCGGGCCCACCGCTTCCGAGTGCGGCGGGCGATCGAGATCGGCCTGGGTGACGTGCTGATCGAGGTCACCGACCGCCGCCGCGACGACGGCACCCTCGAAATCGAGCAGGTGTTGATCAACAACACCGAGCCCGAAGAAATTCTCGACTTCGAATGCAGCCTGTTCGTCCCGGGGCAAAAGCGGCAGAAAACAGTGGTGACGCGGCTGGGCCGCGGCCGCAACCGCAAAGTCTACGCGGTCCCCGACGCCGACGCCCTCCAGGGCCGCGAGCTGTGGATCCGCGTGGAACAAGTCGGCGGCCGCCGCGTGCTCAACAAACGCTGGACCACCGGCACCCCTTGAAAGTTTAGCCGCGTCCCAACGGGACGCGCGGCATGGCGCGCGTCCCGTTGCGACGCGGCTAAACGACATCGTGTGGCATCGTCTAAAACTGCCGGAAATACCGCGACGTTTCCGTCTGCGGTGGCCGCGGTTTCCAATATGTCGATGCCGCGGGATCGAAGCTCCGCTGCATCGGATCGCGGCCGAAGAGCTTCATCGCCAGCCCGATCGGCGTGAGCACCAGAAAATAGATCGCCGCCAGCACGACGTGCGAGACGACCCACGCGACGGGGTACAGCGCGCACATCCAGCCCAGGTACACGTACCGCATGAACGCCGGTGCGACGAGACCCACGCCGCCGATTGTCCCGCCCACCGCCCACAGCACAATCCCCGCCGTGTGCGCATCGCGTCCGAAGAACTGATGTGCCCCCACCAGCCCAAAGAACACGATGAACAGCGCCGCGAATTGCCGCAGGAAACGACTTTCCGGGTGCCACTTGATGTCGATCACGGGTTACCGCCTTGTCGTGAATGACGAATGACGAAGCCTAGTCCAATTGAAACTGAGCGAGATATTCGTCAATCACGTGTTCCTCCGCATTCGGCTGCTCGTCCTTCAAGAGCACAAACTGCTCCAAAACCAGCGCGTCCATATTCGTCGCCATGAAGCACCGCCAGGCTTCCTCCGGCGTGCAGACGATCGGCTCGCCGCGGACGTTGAAGCTGGTGTTGATGATCACCGGCGACCCCGTCTGCTCCTCGAAGGCCTTCAGCAGCTTGTAGTAGCGGCCGTGCCGCTCGCGGTCGACGGTTTGCACGCGTGCCGAGTAGTCGACGTGGGTGATCGCCGGCACGTCCGAGCGTTTGACCTTCAGCTTCGCGACGCCGCGCAGGTCGACGTCTTCGCCGTTGATTTTGAGGCGGTGCGGCTCCGTCACCGGCGCGACCAGCAGCATGTACGGGCTTTGCTCGCGCGGCCGCATCTCGAAATACTCGTCCACCCGCTCTTCGAGCACGCTGGGGGCGAAGGGCCGGAACGATTCGCGGAACTTGATCTTCAGGTTCATCGTCGACTGCATCCGCGTGCTGCGGGCGTCGCCCAGAATGCTCCGCGCACCCAGCGCCCGCGGGCCGTACTCCATGCGGCCCTGCAGCCAGCCCACCACATTCTCATCCGCGATCAGCCCCGCGACGTGCCGGCAGAGATCCTCCTCGTCGTCGAAGCGGGGAGCCTCCATGATCGACGTGCGGTCACTGAGGGCCGGACCTTGCGCAAAGCCGGGACGAGGGCCTACCGACTCTGCAGGCTCGAGATCCTCGATCGCGGCGCGGGCAGCGTCCGCATCCATGATCATTGTCTTGTCAGCGCCGCCGAACTCCTCGAGCTCCTCCGGCGAGGGCCCTGGCACGAATGCCGCCTGCGGCGGCGCGGGCACGGCCGCGACGGCAGGAAGACTTCCCGTGGAGCGGCGCGCCGAGGCCCGGCCCGCCGTGATG
>JAHWKJ010000703.1 GCA_019347905.1 Planctomycetota bacterium | reverse complement strand
CGTCGGGCCGTGCAGCCATCTTCCCGCGAACGCGCAAGCGGTGTCAAACCGGAGGCGTCGAAAAGGTCGAACGGGTGTCAGGGAAGACCGGGAGCTCTCGGCCGGGGAAACGACTATTGGTGAAATCACGAGCGGCTTCCACAATCGACGCGTCCGTGTTCCAAATATCCGCCCCCTGCCGAGAATGAACGATGACGACAGCGCGACGGAATCCCGCCTGTGCACCGCGGGTATGCTCGTGCCTCGCAATGGTGCTTGCTGCGTCGCCGGCGGTCGCTGCCGGCCCGCATGGCGAGGTGTCCGGCTGGCGCAATGACGGCACAGGGGTGTTTTCTTCGGCAACTCCGCCGCTGGAGTGGTCGGCGGAGAAAAACGTGGCTTGGAAGACGGAACTGCCGGGGCCGAGCCACGGTTCTCCGATCGCCGTCGCCGGGCGCGTCTTTGTCACCGCTGAGCCGGACCTGCTGATCGCCGTGGACGCCGAAGACGGTGAAATCCTCTGGCAACAGTCGCACGGCTGGCGGGATGTATTCCCGGACGAACGCGGCGAAGAGATCGAACAGAATCTCCGAGCGGCCGCCGAGCTCGAGCAGCGGATCCAACCGCTGCGGAAAGAACTGGATGCGCTGCGGAAGGCGGAGCCGCCGGACGAAGACGCCATTGCCCGGTTGGAAGAACGCATCAAAACCCTGGAAGCAGAACACAAGGGGCTGACGGCATACCCCCCGCCCAGCAGCGGCGGCGCACGCAATACCACGCCCACACCGGTCAGCGACGGCGCGCGCGTGTTTGTCGCGTTCGGCAACGGAATCGCAGCGGCCTACAACTTCGACGGCGAGCGGCTGTGGACGACGCACGTGCATGAGCCGGGCGGCGGCGCCGACCACAGCGCGTCGCCTTTAATCGTGAACGGTCGGCTCGTCGTGCACCACGGCGCCCTCGTCGCACTCGATTTGCTTTCCGGCGCCGAAATGTGGCGGACCGAAACGCAGGCCAGCCACGGCAGCCCCGTCGCCGTGAATGCCGGCGACGAAACCATGATCGTGACGGGGGCAGGCGCGGTCATCCGGGCTGCGGATGGCCGACTCGTCGCGGAGAAGCTGTTCAACACCGGCTGGGCCTCACCCGTCCCGGCCGAAGGCGGCGTGGTGGGGGAACGCGACGGCCGCCTCATCGCCATCCGCCTCCCGGACGCGAACCATGAACCCGCCACAGCCGACGTCGAATGGCAGGGACCGGAAATGAAGCAGCGGCGTCTGGCCTCCGTGGTGGTGCACGACGCGCTGGCTTACAGCGTCAACGAGATCGGCGTGCTCGACGTCATCGACGCGCAAACCGGCGAGCTGGTCTACCGCAAGCGGCTGGGCTTCGGCAAAGGCCGCGTGGATCCCAGCCTGGCACTGGCCGGCGGCCGCCTGTACGCCAGCAACAATGCCGGCACGACCATCGTCTTCGAGCCGGGCCGCGAGTACGCCGAAGTCGCCCGCAACGAGCTGGAAGGCTTCACCAGCTCGCCGGTCTTCGAAGGCAACCGCGTTTACGTGCGGACCAATAAGCGTCTGTATGCGATTGGGGAGGCCGGTAAGCCCGAATGACGAATGACGAAACCCGAAAGGAACTGCCACGGAGATTTCGTCATTCGGGCTTCGGGCTTCGTCATTCTTTCGTCATTCGGATTTCGTCATTCGTCATTCGCCCCTACAGAATCTCCAGCGTCGGCAGCCCGCCGCCCTCCGTGACATTACGGGCGATGCCGACAGCCACGTTCTGCGTGACGACCAACAGCGCATCGCGGGCCGGGCTGTCGGCGTCGAATAGCGAGCCGATCCGCCCCTCATCGCCGCGAATGCGGATCGCCGGCTCGCCGGGAATCTCGCCCAGGAACGGCACGCCCAGTTCCTGCGCTTTCGCCTTAGCGCCCCCGCGGCCGAACATTTCGCCCGACATGTTCTCCACGATGCCCAGCACCGGAATCTTCACCTGGTTGAACATGCTGATGGCCTTGACCGCGTCCAGGAGCGCCACCTGCTGCGGCGTACACACGACGACGGCCCCGGCCAGCCCCAGGAGTTGCGACAAGGTCAGCGACACATCGCCCGTCCCCGGCGGCAGGTCGATGATCAAATAATCCAATTCCCCCCAGTCCGTCTGTTGCAGGAATTGCTGCAGCGCCTTGTGGAGCATCGGCCCCCGCCAGATGACCGCCTGATCCGGACGCACCATGAAGCCGATCGACATCAGCTTCAGGCCCCCGGCTTCGACGGGCTGCATCCGCTCGATTGTCTGCCCACCCGGCCCCTGCACCGGCACGATCGCCGGCTGACCGCTGGCGCCCACGAGGTGCGGAATGCTCGGCCCGTAAACGTCGGCGTCCATGAGTCCCACTTTGGCGCCGTAGTGCTGGAGGCCAAAGGCCAGCGTCGCCGCGACGGTGCTCTTCCCCACGCCGCCCTTGCCGCTGCCGACCGCGATGACGTTCTTGATCCGCAATCCGACGGCCCCGCCGGTGCCCTTGCCGCGCACCGTGTGCGAGAACTCGACTTCGACACCCCCCCCTCCCCCCCCCTTCGTAAGGGGGGGAGTTATGGACGCGGCGGCGATGGCCGCGCGGACGGCATCGGCCAACCGCTCGGGCTGCGGCCAGGCGGGCGTCGGCAACTCGATGCGGACGCGGACCTTTCCCTCGGCC
>JAHWKJ010000164.1 GCA_019347905.1 Planctomycetota bacterium | reverse complement strand
AGCTGCAGTTCCGGGTGCGGGGCAAGGAGGACCTGGACGCGGTCGCCGAGGCGCAGGACCTCCAGCGGATTCTCGCCGAGATGGAAGACGTGACCGACCTGGCCCGCGAGCGGATGGAGGCTGCCGTGACTCAGGCCGATCGGGCCGCCGGAACGCTCGCCCGCGGCGATACCGATGAAGCCGCCAAAGAGGTCGGCACGGCTGCCGGACAATTCGGCGAGTTGGCCCGGCAGGTTGCGGCCCTGTTGGCCGAAGAGGCTCCCGACCGCATCGCCATGGCTCGCGACATGACGGCCGGCCTGGCGGAAGGCCACCGCATGCTCGGCCGCGAGCTGTCCCCCCCGCCCGATCCCGCGTCAGCCGGTGCGGCTGTTCGCGAATTGATGGAGACTAAGCCGAACGACAAGGCCAGCGGCCTCGCGGAGCGCGCCCGCACCGTCCGCGACGTGCTGGGGGCTCTTGCCGGTTCCGAACGCATCGAAGACGGCGAGGCCGCCGACCGCGTCAGCGAGTTGATGGTCCGCCGCGAAGTCGGCGAGACGCTCGACCGCGTCGAAAACCTGCCGGAGCAAATCGGCGAGAAACCTGCGAATCCGGAGACGCTGGTCGCGCTCGACGACTCGGCCGACCGGCTGGAAGTGACGGCCCGCGAGCTGGACCGGCTGTATCGCTCGCTGGTCGCTCCGCGGATCGAACAGCTCCGCCGCATCGAAGAGGAAGCCGTGACGCTCAACAACCAAATGAACAGCATCGAAACGAGCGAGGGCGTCGGACAATGGCAGCAGGGCCTCGAAGACCTGCTGGAGGAAATGGAACAGGCGGAGGGCGGCGGCGACACGCGCGAGGAACTCGCCCAGATGGCCGAACGCGGCGTCCTGCCATCGCCCGCAGACTGGGACTCCGGCCGAACCGGGTTTTTCGGCCCGCCGGAGGTCTACCGCACGCGGATGCCGCTGCTGGTCGAGGAAGTGCAGCGGCAAATCCAGGAGCTGGTGCTGATGGATCTGGCCTCCGACCGCGATGAACCGACGCCGCCCGCGTACGAGCATCTGGTCGAACGCTACCTCAAGGTGCTGGCCGCCGACGGAAAGTAATCACGATCCGAGACGATTATTGAGCCGCAAAAGGGCACAGAAGGCGCAAAGGGACAAGCCCGTCTCCTTTTTTGCGCCGGTTGCGACTTCTTGCGGCAATCTCGATTCCAACAAACCGTCGCGCAGACTCGACCACCTGTGACTTCACACCTTTCTTTCCAGCCTCCGTTCGACTGGCCATTTGTTGTGGCCGGGGCCGGGGCGGTTGTCGCCGTGTGGATCGTGCTGCGGCTTGTCGTTGGCAAGCCGGCGGGGCCGGCGCGGCGGACGGGATTGTTGGTGCTGCGGGCGGCGACGCTCCTCGTGCTGCTGGCGATTCTCGCCGGTCCCGTACGGGTGGATTCCTCGGCCGGGGCCGTGCGGCGGCCGGACGTGTTCGTGCTGCTGGACGGTTCGCAGAGCATGACCATCGGCTCGCCGGCCTCGCGCTGGGACGAAGCCGTCGCCGCACTCTCCACGGCCGCTTCCACACTCGAACCGACCGTGGTCGATAACTCGCTGCACGTGTTCCGCTTCGGGCATCGCTTGTCTGCGGTGGATGACGCCGGCAACGCCATAGCCCGCAGCGCAAGCAAGGGCCTTCCCCCCGGCGACACGCGACAACTCGCAGACCGGCTGCGACAAGGCGGCCCCACCGATTCCGATACGCGGCTGGCCGAAGCGCTGCGGCAGCTTTCGGGCCGCTTCGGACAGCGGCCGCCGGGCGCGGTCGTGCTGGTTTCCGACGGCCGCGCCCGCGATGCGGCAGCCGTCGAGGAGATGGCCGTACATTACGGCGAGCGCGGCATTCCTCTGTCCGTGTATCCGGTGGGCAGTCTGGCCCGCGGCGGCGACGTGGCCCTCGTCGCGGTCGTCGCGCCGCAACGGGTGCGCAAGTTCTCCGACGTCGAGGTGCAGGTGTTCTTGCGGAGCTTCGGCTACAGCGGCCGGCGGACCGAAGTGCAAGTCGTTGGTCTGGATGACGAGAGTCGACCGCAGGACGTGCTGGCCTCGCTGCCGGTCACGCTTCGCGGCGGCGCGCAATCCGTCACCCTCTCGTACCGATCCGACACGCGCGGCCGCACGATCGCCGTTCACGTGCCCGCACAGGACGACGAGCTTTCGCCCCGCAACAACCAGTTGACGGCCCATGTCGACATCGACCGCACCAAGATCCGCGTACTGTACATCGAGGGCGGCGAGGGCCCCTTGCGCGTGGTGACGCGCGGCGGTCGGCGGGAGCTGGACGGCCCGTTCGGCGAGCTGCGGGAGATGCTCACGGAAGACGAAGACATCGAGTGCGTCGTGCTCTCGGAGTTGCCGGGGGCGGGCGAACTCTACCGCGTCTCGTCGTACGGACAGGCCACGGGTCGCCAGGGGTTTCCCGAAACGCAGGCCGAGCTGTCCGCCTTCGACTGCGTGATCCTCAGCGACGTGGCGGCCACCAGTTTCACGGAAGAACAACTCGACTGGCTGGCCCGCTGGGTGGAGAACCGCGGCGGAGGACTGGTCATGACCGGCGGCGCCGAGAGTTTTCTGGACGGCGGCTGGGGCGGAACGCCGCTCGCCGAGCTGCTGCCGGTCTCGTTTGCCGACAGCCAATGGCTGCCATCGGGCGAGGGCGAGATTGCGCCGACGGACGAAGCGGCCGGACATTCGATCTGGCAGATCGTCTCCGACCGCGAGCAGAACCGAGCAATTCTCGACGCCGTCCCGCCGGTCGAGGGGCTGCACCAGGGTCTGGAGCCGAAGCCGTTGACCGAAGTGCTGGCCGTCGCTGGTGCAGACGCGTCGGAGCCGGCCCCGGTGCTGGTGGCGGGGCGCTACGGCCGTGGGCGAACGATGTCGCTGGCCGTGCCGCTCACCGCGCCGGCGGCCGAGAAGTTTCTGCACGAGTGGGGACCGAGCGGCAACCGCCACGCGGGCAAATTCTGGCGCAACGTCGTGTACTGGCTGACGGAAGGCTCGTCGATCGGCCGCCGCCGGCTGATCGCCGCGGCCGATAAGCGGTTCTATCGTCCGGGCGAGACGATCGCGCTCTCGGCGGTCGCCTACGATGAGACGGCGACGCGCACCACGTCCTACAGCGTGTGGGCCATGATCGAGCCCAAGTCGCTCGACTTCGACGACGATTCGCTCACTGCCCCTGTCCGCTGGCCGAACGCCCTGCCGCGCGAGAGCGGCGAGGACGGCCCGCGGATCGTCTGGGGCGAAGAGTTTCCGCTGCCGCGCACCGCAGACGGCCGCTACGAGTTGCCGCTGGAATTGGCCGAGCGTCTGAGCGGCGGCGCCGGCGACGAGGGCCTGCGGATCGAGCTGACGGCCTACGAAGGCGGCGGCGACGGCACCGGCTTCTCGCGGGGCACGCAGGTCGACAGCACATCGCTCGACATTCAGATCCTGTCCGATCCGTTCGAGCAGCAGAACCCGTTTCCGAACCACGACCTTCTGCGGCGGGTGGCGGGCGTCTCGGGCGGCCGCGTCTTACAGTCTCCGGACGAACTCGCCGCGGTGATCGCCGACCTGCCGGTGGCGGTCGGCCCGCCGGTCATCAGCACCGTCCCCGTGTGGAATCGCTGGTGGCTGTGGGGCGTGCTGATCGGCCTGTTGACGATCGAATGGGTCTGGCGGCGGGGAGTGGGTCTGGCCTGATGGCGAACACGGGTTTGTGAAGCGAGGAAACGATGCAACGCCGGACATTGCTGCTGACCGTGGTGCTGTGGTCGCTAGTGACCTGCTTATCCGCCAATGAGCCGGTGCGCGGAGCGGAAGACGGCGACGGCGAGCGGCTGCTCAAGGCCATGCGGCAACTTGCCGACGGGACGATCATCCGGCAGAAAGACTCGCCTGACAGCGACTCATTCACGTTGGTGGACAAGCCGGTGTTCCGCTATTCCGACCAGCCGCGGCGGATTGTCGACGCGACATTGTGGGTGTGGACCGACGGCGTGCGGCCCGTGGCCCTGCAGAAAGTGGAAGCGTACGTCCGCAACGGCGAGCCGGCGTGGACGATCTGCTTTGCGTCGTTTTCGCCTGAGTTGCTCGAAGTCCGCTGGCCCGACCGCACGCTCGTCTGCAAGAGACCGGGGCTGGTTCTGGAGCCGCTCCCCGACCCACCGGCGCTGGCCGAGGGCGAGGCCGCGCGGTCGCTGCAACTGCGACGCGCGGCCCGGCGGTTTTCGTCCCGCATCGTCCACGATCCGCGAAACGACGTCGTCGAACAGATGCGCCTGTTGCCGCGGCCGATCTACGAATACGCGAACGACGAGGCCGGCCTGCTGGCCGGCGCGATCTTCGGCCTGGCGTCCAACGGCACAAATCCCGACGCGTATCTGGTGATTGAGGTTACTCGCGACGAGACCGGGGCGGCAGCCTGGCAATACGGCGTCGTCCGCATGACGTCCGGCGGCGTCACGGTTTCGCTCGACGACCGAGAAGTCTGGACGAGCGAATGGCTCCACCCCAGTCCGCTGCCGCGAGAAAGCTGGATGTTCTTCTTCCTTCCGCGGAACGTCCCGTAAAATGTGCGAGCTCGTCTGGCCATACGAAGCTTGGGCGGTTTTTCTTGTTGAAATATAGACATTCTGTCTTTATGCTGGTGGCGGTCCCGGCGCGGGCCGCTCGAACTTTTCACTTCAGGAATGCACCAACCCGACGCGCAAGCGAGGCGCCTTTACAGCTCCCTCGCTTGCGCTTCGGGCTGGTGGGTAAGAAACGGGCCACATGGCGCGCAAGCCTCAGGATGTTACCGACGCCGAGCTGGCCGTGCTGCAGGCGCTGTGGGATGGCGGGACGGCGAGTGCCCGCGAACTGACTCTGCGGCTGTACCGGCGGTTGACTGAGTCGAACCTGGCGACTGTCCAGAAACTCTTGAAGCGGCTCGAAGACAAGGACTGCATTTCGCGGAACCGCGAGGCCTGGCCGCACGTCTTTACGGCGGCGGTCGGCCGGGAGGAACTGATCGGCCGCCGTCTGCAGACCACTGCGGACGCATTGTGCGAAGGGGCGCTTTCGCCGCTGCTCACGCATCTGGTCAAGACCCGCCGCTTGTCTCCGCAAGACCGCCAGGCGCTGCGGGATCTATTGGACGAACTCGAAGACGAAGGCGGCCGGAAAGACTCATGATCGAATCCGATGGTTGAAACGCGCCCGAACAAATGTTGCCGGACTTCTGCGCCTGAGGCGTTATCGACCCTGGAACCGTCGCGATGAACTGGCTCATCGAAACAGCCCTGGCGAACGCGGTGGTGGTGACCGTGCTTGCGGTGTTCGTCCTGGCGGCTTCGGCGGCCTTCCGCAAACCGGCCCTCACGCATGCGCTGTGGCTGCTGGTGCTCGTGAAGTTTGTGACGCCGCCGCTGATCGGTGTGCCCGTGCCGGTCGACGTCGCCGTCCTCGCGTCCGGCGCCACTCCGGCGGCTCCGTCGCCGCCCCCGCGGACCGCGACGGCGGCCGCATCGGTGGCGGAGTGGACCGAGACTGGCGCGACATTCCGATCGCCGGAGAGTGCGGTTTCAAGGCGGTCCGCGGCGCCATTGCCTTTGGACAGGGCGCTCGTGCCGGCGCGCCGGCCGGAGGCGGCGAATTCCGGCATCATGCCCATACCGGCTGGCGGACCGTCATGGGGCGCGCTGTTGCTATGGATCTGGCTTGCGGGATCGTTGCTGACAGCGGCGCTGTTTGTCGCGAGAGCCGCCCGGTTCGCGACCGCCGTGCGGCGCGCCGGAGCGGCTGAAGCCAGTATTCAGCAATTCGCCGACGCCGTGGGTCGCTCACTCGGCCTGCGGGCGAGTCCTCCGGTGCGAATGCTCGACGGCGTCTGCTCCCCCATGCTGTGGGGTTGCGGTGCGTCCGTGCGGCTGTTGTTTCCTCGCGCGTTATGGCACGGACTCGACAACGCGGCCCGAGAGAGTCTGCTCGCCCACGAACTGGCGCACCTTCGCCGCGGAGACCAGTGGGTGCGGCTTCTGGAACTGGCCGTCACCGTAGTGTTCTGGTGGCACCCCGTCGTCTGGATGGCCCGGCGGGCCATCGCGAGCTCCGAGGAACAGTGCTGCGACGCGTGGGTCATCGCCCGCGGTACCCACCGTCCGCGGGTCTACGCCGACGCCCTGGTTGCCACACTCGATTTCGTCGCCGACGGCCGCCTCGCGCTGCCGCCGGTCGCCAGCGGGATTGGACAGCTTCCGGTCCTGCGCAAGCGGCTGACGCTCATCATGCGGCGTTCTGTCGAGCGAAAACTGCCGGCGGGCGGCCGGCGTGTGGTGGCCGCGTTCGCGGCGGCGGTGCTGCCGCTGGGGCCGGTCGGCGGTTTGTCGTCCGGCAACCCTGCCGATGCCGCTCCGTCGAACCGGCTGGCGGCCGTACCGTCATTGGAATCCATCAATGGTCGAACTCCCGCCGCGACCGGATTCTCCAACCCGAAAGAATCGGCTCCGCCGGCGGCTTCCGGGCCGGCCGAACCAGGTTCTCCCACGCCCGTCGGCTGGTGGAACGCACGGCCGGAAGAACGCTGGGCGGCGGTGACTTCGCCCAGCGGCCGATTTCGTTTGGAGGTCGATGCCGGCCATCGCGTCCGCCTGAAGCGGCTGGACGACGGCGTCGAATTTGACCTGGGCGCGGCCCGGCTCACCGCGGCCGCGTTCCTGCCGGGAACCGAGACGTTCGCGGCGGGCGCTCTCGACGGCAGCCTCCGCATCTACGATGCGAACAGCGGCGAATCCGTTTCACTCATCGGCTGGCACCAGCAGGCGGTGACCAGCGTGGCCGTCGCTCCCGACGGCCGGACGATCGCCAGCGGCAGCCGCGACGGTGCCGTCATGCTCTGGGACGCAGGCGGCGGCCGTATCCTCAACACGTGGACGACCGACCGGCCCGTCGCGTGCGTGCGGTTCTCACACGAGGGCGAGCGACTCGCGATCGTCGAAGGACACTGGAACAACACCGAGCAGTCCTATCGGACCGTCGTGCTGTCGATGGCCGGTGGAGAGCTCTCGCCCGTGTCGGCGTTTGAAACGCTGGCTGCCGTCGTCGAGTTCCTACCGGACGGCACGCTGCTGACCGCCGACTGGTCCGGCCGCGTCGTCGGTTACCATCGGGCGCAGGCAGGCGTCCTGTACGGTCGCGTGGACAAACTCGCCGTCGATGCCGCCCGCTTCTCGCCGGACAATCGGCTCCTCGACGAGCTGTCGGCCCGCGAGCCGGCACCGGCCACGTTCTGAAAGCATCCCATGTCGCGTGGTCACCGCCAGGCAATAGCGAATCCCTTTCGGCAGCGCTCAGGGGCGACGTGATGAACAGTTCTCTCACAATCTCGGCGATCGGGATCCTCACGGCGGGCCTGCTCGGCTTCCCTGCGGCGGCCGGGCAGCCCTCACCTGCCGACGCCGATGCCGTCGCTCGTCACGAGCGGCTCGAGTTCATGAAGCAGGCCATGGACGAGTTCACGCTTACCCGAACCGATCAGCCCGACCAGCCGCTGCCGCGCACGAAACAGCCCGTGCTGCGATTCGACAACCAGATCCGCGAGGCCCTGCACGACGGGGGCGTGTTTTTATGGCTGGAAGGGAAGCGACCGGTGGCGGCGGCGACGGTCTCCATTCGGAACAGCGAAGCCGTCTATCGTGAGTTCTGTTCCCTCAGTGCCGAGCCCCTTCGCTGCGAACGCGCCGGAACGACCGTCTGGACTCCCCAATCCGGGGCACTGCTCGGACAACCGCTGCCCCGCGCGCCCGCGCCGGCCGGTTCCGAGACACAGCGGCTCATCCAGATGCGGCGCCTGGCCGGCCGCTTTTCGGTTACCCATCAGCACCTGGCCGAGAGTTCGAGAGCCGAACTCCGTTTGCTGACGCAACCGGTGTATCGGTTCTCACAGCAGGACGCCGGCGTCGTCGACGGTGCCCTCTTCGCCTTTTCGCAGGGGACCGATCCGGAGGTTCTCGTGCTGATCGAGGCGTTTCGCGAATCCAGTGGTGCCGAGCCGCTCTGGCGCTACAGTCTGGGCCGGCAGACTTCGCTAAGACTGATCGTTCGGCTCGATGGGCAGGAAATCTGGTCGGCCGAGATGTATTGGAGAAACCCGCGCTCTCCAAACGACCCGTACCAGGAAGGTTTCTTCGGCAAATACGAGCCGCCAGGCACAAGAGCGGCCGGCGCGACGCGACCGTAGAACCTCGGGAGGAGAATCGCCGTGTTCAGGCCTCGACTTCGTCGGTTGTGGTTGCAGACCGTTGCGCTGGCATGTGCATCTTTCGCTGGCTTATTGACCGGTGCTGCCGCGGCCTGGGCCGACGAACAGCCGGCCGAGAAGCCCGAGTCGCCTTGGCAATCGTATTTCCACCGGATGGCCGAAGACTACCGGATGACGCCAGCAGCCGACGACGAGCGGCCCTTCAAGCTGCTGGAAAAACCCGTGCTCAGGTGGAGCCAGCCGGTCCGCGGCGGCGACGACGGCGCGGTTTTCCTCTGGCTCGACGGCCGCCGGCCCGCGGCGATCGGCACGATCTTCGCCTGGCCGTTCGGCAACGGAGAATACGTCGTGCAGCACGAGCTGCACTCGCTCGCGACTGAACCGCTCGCTGCCCGCTGGCGCGACAGAGCCTTCTGGGCTCCTCAGACTGCCGGCGTCGCCTTCGAACCTCTCGCAGATTCTCCCCGACCGGCTGACACACCCACCCGGCGGCTGACGCAGATGCGCAGTCTCGCTCGCCAGTTCTCGGCCAGGAGCGAAAGTCTCGAAAAGCAAACATACGAGTTACGGCTGTTGCCCCAGCCGCTGTACCGCTACGCCGAGCCGAAAGCCGACGAACCAAAGGAGAATGCGCCGCTCGACGGGGCGCTGTTCGCGTTCGTGCAGGGCACAGATCCCGAGATTCTGATGCTGATTGAGGCGCGGCGGCATGGCGACATCTATCGCTGGGAGTTCGCGTGTGCTCGCTTCTCGGATTACCGGCTGACGGTGATGCACGACGGGCGTGAGCGGTGGACCGTCGGTCCGGGTAATCCGCGGCCCGACGCCCCGCACTACTACACAGCCGTCGAACGCCGCGTACCGCCGGCGGCCGGAGAGGTCAAAGCGAAGGATGCACCATGACTCCCCGCGCCGTGCTCGCGGTTGCCGTCGTCTGCCTCGGATGCTCCACGCCGGCCGGCGCCGAGGATGCGCCTCCATCCGGAGACGACGAAGTCTTCGCCGAGTTCCGAGAAGCGGCTGACGACTACGTCATCACGCTGGAAGGGCATCAAGAGCCGCTCGAGCTGCACGCGACCTCCCTGCTCAACTGGAGCAATCCGGTCCGCCAGCAGGAGCGCGGGTCGGTGTTCGTCTGGCTCAAGGACGGACGGCCGCAGGTCGCCGGCTCCATCTTCACGTACGCGACAAAGGTAGCCGGCGAGGCAAAGCAGAAACACGAACTGCAGTCGCTGTCGTCCTCGCCGCTCTCGGCCTGGTACGATCGCACGCTCGCCTGGAGACCTCGCAAGCCGGGAGTCGAATGGCGCTCCCTGGCCGGCTCGCCCGCTGTCCGCGACGATCCCCGCAGCCGCCTCGTCCAGATGCGGCAATTCGCCCGGATGTTCCAGGTCACGCTGTCGTCGCCGCGAGGCGACGAGACGAAGCTGCGGTTGATGCCGCAACCGCTGCTGCGGTACTCGTCGAAATCCGCCGGCGTGCTCGACGGCGCCCTGTTTTCGTTCGTAGTAGCAACCGACCCCGAGGCCCTGCTTTCAATCGAAGCCGCTGCCGAGAGCGAGAAGCCGACGTGGCGCTACGCCTTTGCGCGGTTCCATTACTGGAAGCTGGAGGCGACGGACGCCTCTGGCCAAAGCGTCTGGTTGGCTGAAGAGGATCTCTCGCACAACTACAATCCCCTCGGGAACAGCGAAACGCTTCAGAAGACGTACAACTCCTTCCAGCCATGGGTGCGGGCGCGACAATGAAGCCGTTTTCGATGGCGCCCGGTGCGCTCTGTCTCGTGGTGCTGACCGGTCTACTCCAGTCCGCGGTCGCCGTGCGGGCGGTTGCCGAAGAAACCGTCAGCGTCCGCCGCGCGCTGATCTTCTGCGGCCATCCCGGCGACGCGGTGCACCGCACACAATTCGCCGAGACCGTCACCGAGCTGACGCAGGGCCTGGTCGAGAACTGTGGCTTCGACGCCAAGGCCGTGACTGTGCTGTTCGGCACCGAAGACATGCAATCCGACGGCGGCGACTTGCCGAATGCCGCGGCCGGACCTTGCACGCTCGAACGCATGCGCTCCGCGGTCGAGGAGCTGCGCGCTGTGCTGGAGGCCGAAGATGCCCTGTGGGTCGTCGTCATCGGCCACAGCTACTTTGACGGACGGCGGTCGTGGTTCAACATCCCAGGTCCGGACCTGCACGAAGAGGAGTTCGCGGCCCTGTTCAAAGATGTCGAGTGCCGCGAAATGGTCTTCTGGATCACGACGCCCGCCAGCGGTTTCTACATTCGGCCGCTGGCGTCGGCCGGGCGCGTGGTCGTGACGGCAACCGAGGCCGACCGCGAGATCAACGAAACGACCTTTCCGCATGCACTGGCCGACCTGCTCCACCAGCCGCCCGCAAAGGAAGCCCTGGATCTCGACCGCGACGGCGACCTTAGCCTGCTCGATCTATATCTCGCGGTCTCGAAGCGCGTCGCGGAAGCGTACGCCGAGGAGAACGCGCTGCCGACCGAGCACGCCCAGCTCGAAGACAACGGCGACGGCCGCGGCACCGAGCCGCAGGTCGATTACCTGCCGGAAGAACTGGGCGGCCGCGGCGGCGAACCCCCGCCGAAGCGCCCTGAGTCGCTCGACGGCGGACGCGCCCAGCGGATGGCGCTATCGCTTTCGCCGGACGATGACGGTCCAGTCGCCGCTCCAGTGCCACGCGAGCCGCAGTAATGGCGTCGAGATCGTGCGGGCGTTGAAGTCGATCGGTTTCACAGACTCGCTGGCCGTCGAGGCCTTCACGGATATGAAATTCGA
>JAHWKJ010000702.1 GCA_019347905.1 Planctomycetota bacterium | reverse complement strand
CTCCTTGCCCGCCACACCCTGAACTCATCCACGCGAGCTTTGTCATTCGGGCTTCGGGTTTCTTTCGTCCTTCGGATTTCGTCCTTCGGATTTTTTCACGCGGGTTCGTGCCACCCCACCGGGCACATCATCGGCCGCTCGCAGAGGTGCGTTTCCTCGTCGCCTTCCAGCATTTCGTCGCCGTAACAATCGACCAGAAGCCGTGTCGCCGGGCGGCTGTCCATCCTGAGGGCGCACGCCCACGCCTGCAGCCATTGCCCTCGGCCCGGCAGCGCCAACGGGCCGTACTCGCGGCCGTAGTCCGGCGTTTCGCCCAGTCCGCGATCGCGGCGGGCATTATACACGAGCACCAGCGCCCAGAACTGCACGCGGTCGCAGTTGCGGCCCATCGCCTGTGCCAGCAGCCCACGATCATCGTCGTAGAGCCGCCTCAGCACCTCCAGCAGCCGCCGGTGCAGTACCCGCAGGTTGACGAGCGCCTTGGCTTCATCGTGCTTCAGGATCCAGCCGTAGCGGCCCAGCTCGGCCATGTCTTCGGCGATGAGCAGCGCCGCGAATGACCGCGCGGCCCGGCCGCGGATTTCTTCATTGGCGATCAGGCTGTGGAACGGCTCCGGATCGACCGCCTGCCACAGGTCGCCGAACAGCACGTCCCCCGTCCGCAGGCCGGCGCACAGGCCTTCATAGAACGTCTCGAGCGGAAGCTGCCGCAGCTCGACGGCTGCTTCCGACCAGTCGCCGCAGCGGGCGAAGCGGCTGCCCAGCGCCAGCAGGCTTTCGAGATCGACGGCGCGGCGTGCGTATTCCGCCCGCAGCCGCTCCACGAGTTCGCCCACCGACAGCATGCCCTTCGCCGGCTGAAAGCGACGCCGCGGGGCCGTGCGGCGGACGAGCGACTCTTCCGTCAGCTCCAGCGGCCCCGGCGGCTCGACGTCGACCAGCGGCAGATCCGTGGAAAACACCAGCGGCTCATCGGGCCGGGGAGGCTTGTAGCCCGGCAGGTCGCGCGGCCGGATGAAGCCATGCCGCACGAGGTAGTCCACCTCCGGCGGCTCCAGCGCCCGCCGCTCCCAGAAGTGGCGGATGAGCTGCGTGATGACCCTCATTCGCGGAAATCCGAATGACGAAGTCCGAATGGCGAAGGAATGCCGAATGTCGAAATCCGAAGAGCGGCAAGCCGGCTCATTCGCTCGCGGGCTCCGCCGGAGATGTCCCCGGCAGCGGGCTTAGCCGAACCACTCCGCCTCGATCATCAGCCGCATCCAGGCGCGGTGCTCGCTTTCGAGCTCCTGCTCGGCCTGCCACATGACTTCCAGCTTGCGGTCGGCGGCGGTCGCGTTTTCGAGGTCGTCGCGCAGCGAATCGAGCCGCGTGGCCAGCGCGTGGAAGCGGATCGCGTTGCGGCCGAACTCGTGCGCTCCCCGCAGCGTGCGGAAGCCCGCCGCGATGGCCGGCAGTCCGGCGGCCAATAGCAGCAGCACCAGCGGCACCCACCCATGGTGTTCGTCGGACTCGTCCTCAAACGTCACCCCGACACCGAGAATGCGTACTTCACGAATCGTCTCCACATAGGGATCGACCGCCGCGGTCCCCAGCTCATTCTCGCCGGCCTTCGATCCCTGCTCGCCGCGCAGCGCTGCAATGAGCGTCGGCGCCTCCACGATCAAATGAGCCGTCGCTGCGGCCAGGCTGCCGAACAACAGTGCGCGGCACCAGAACTTCGTCGACCGCTCGCGCACTTCGCGGCGGTCCTTTTCCCGCTCGAAGTAGGCGTGCTGGTGCTCCAGCCGCTTGGCGACGTAATACTCCTTCAGTTGATCGACGTACGCCGCCGCCGGCGCCACGTCGGCAGCGGGCGGCCGCTTGAGCTCCAGCTTGGGAAGCTCGCGGCGGACCCAGTCCCGCAGCGACTCCGAGACCAGCTCCGCTTCCAGCACGTGGATGATTTCCCCCAGCGGCTTCTCGTCCACGCCGTCCCTGGGATCGCGGCTGTCGACAAACAGCCGGCCGCCGTTCAGCAGAAAGTGGAACTTGGCCACTCGGCAGAACTCTGCACGGAAGCGTTCCAGCCGCCAGCTTTCCCCGATGGATGTGCACACGCCGAAGACGATCGCAGCGATCATCACCAGCACGCTCAGGCCTTCCAGCCCTGCCAGCGCATAGCGCCATCCTATCGACCAGGGGGCGAGCTGCAGCACGGCCAGCAGCACGGCCGCCGTGCCGGAGACGGCCGCCCACGAAACCACGCGGCTGTACCGCCGGCGCAGGAAGATCGCCCGCTCGTTCGCCCGGCAGAAGACCTCGACCAGCGGGCGGCACTGCTGGAGCACGGGGTCGAGCTCAGTCAGCGGCGCGCGTTCCTCGTCGGTGTCGACGAGGTCAAAGTTCGACGCGTCCTGCACGGGCGTCGCGGCAGGCCGGGCGGCTGAGGACTCAGTCATGGCGTCATCTTCCCACCGAGGAGTTCACACCTTCTCAATGCGGTAACCGAGCGCGAGGATCGCCCGCAACGTCTCGCCGGCCGACTGACGGTCGCAAAGTATACCGCCGGGCGGCCACGTCCGGCCAATCAACCGCGGACCGGCAGCCGAGCCGTCAGAAACTCATAGGCGGACCGCACCATGTCCGGGGCGGCGTGGCCGTGGCGGCTGAGTTCGACGTGGGTCCCGCCCGCGTAGCCGATTTCCTCCAGCG
>JAHWKJ010000701.1 GCA_019347905.1 Planctomycetota bacterium | reverse complement strand
AACATCGCGAAGATCGGCCACCACGACATCCGCGCCGTGCCGGAGGAGTGCGTCGCCGTTTCCATTTCGCGTCACCCCCACGACCAGGCCGAAACCGCCGGCGCGGCCGGCCTCGACGCCCGACAGGGCGTCCTCGACGACAATGGCCCGCGCGGGTGGAACGCCGAGATCCGCGGCCGCCTGCAGAAACATCTCCGGCGCGGGCTTCCCCGGAAGCTGCAGGCGATTCAGATCGTTCCCGTCAATCTTCACGTCGAATTCTTCGAGCACGCCGGCCGCCGTGAGGACGTCGGTCGCGTTGCGGCTGGAAGAAATCACGGCCAGCTTGAAACCCTGCTGCTTCCAGCGGCGGACCTGTTCCATGGTGTCCTCGTAAACGGCAATCCCTTCGCGCAGCAGTTCGTGAAACAGGACGTTCTTACGATTCCCCAGTCCGCAAATCGTCTCCGCATCCGGCGGATCGTCCGGGTCGCCCTCCGGCAGGCGAATGCCGTGCGACTCCAGGAAACTGCGGACGCCGTCGTAGCGCGGTTTGCCGTCCACGTACCGGCGGTAGTCGGTATCGGCGTCGAAAGGCGCGAGCTTCTCGCCGGTGCGTTCCGCCCGGGCGGCCAGAAACCGATCGAACATCTGCTTCCAGGCCTGCGCATGGAGCACGGCGGTCTGCGTGATCACGCCATCCATATCGAGGATCGCGGCGTCAAATCGTCTGCTCGTTATCACGACACGCCTCCACTCTGAGAACCGGCGGCTGGTCCCCTGGCGAACGTCGTGCAAGTACGGTGCCAACCTGGGCGTTGACAGCCCTGCCGCCGTTCTGAACGATGGTCGCAGGCGCGCTGGTCTGCGCGATCGCTCGCCCAATCTACCGCTGAGCCTTCACCACGGAGCCATCCTCCATGATCCGCCTGTTGTCGCGCATCGCGCTGCTGGCCGCCGTCCTCGTCATGACCACCTGCGCAACTGCCGCCGAAGACCTGTGGGTCGCGTATCCGCCGGGCGACGGGGCGGGACAGGGCAAGCACATCGTGCTCATCTCCGGCGACGAGGAATACCGCTCCGAGGAGGCGCTCGTGCAGCTTGCGAAGATCCTTTCGCAGCGGCACGGCTTCCGCTGCACGGTGCTGTTTGCCGTCGATCCCGAGACCGGCCACATCGACCCCAACAACCAGACGAACATCCCCGGCCTGCACCTGCTCGAGGAAGCCGACATGATGGTGCTCGCCCTCCGCTTCCGCGAACTGCCCGACGACCAGATGAAGCACGTCGTCGATTTCGTCAACAGCGGCAAACCCATCCTCGGCCTGCGGACAGCCACCCACGCCTTCGCCTATAACCGCAACAAGGACAGCCACTACGCCGAGTATGATTGGCGCAGCAGCAAATGGCCGGGCGGGTTCGGCAGGCAGGTGCTGGGCGAGATGTGGGTCAACCACCACGGCGGGCACGGCACCGAAAGCACGCGCGGCGTCATCAACGCCGAGCACGCCGACCATCCCATCCTCAAGGGCGTCGAAGACATCTGGGGCCCGACCGACGTCTACGGCATCCGCGAGTTGCCGCCGAACGCCGAGGTGCTCGTGCACGGGCAGGTGCTCAAAGGCATGCAGCCGGACTCGCCGCCCAATGAGGACAAGAAGCTGATGCCGCTGGTTTGGGTCCGCACGTATACCGGGCAGAAGGGCAACCAGTCGCGGATCATCGCCACAACGATGGGGGCCTCCGTGGACCTGTTGAGCGAGGGCCTGCGCCGGGTGCTGGTCAACGCCTGTTACTGGGGCCTGGGCCTGGAAGACAAGATCCCGGCCAAAAGCGACGTGCGCATCGTGGGCGAGTACGAGCCGACGTTCTTCGGCCACAACAAGTTCAAGCGCGGCGTGAAACCCGCGGACCTGCGGCTGAAAGACTGAGCGGCGCCAAGCCCACGGGTTGCAACCCGTGGGCTTTCGATCTCGTTTACAGCGATGCCAGCCGAGCCGCGAACTCCTCCGCGCCCACGACCGGCGCGTGGCACATGCCCAGCTCGCAGATGTAGACCGTCGGTCGCCCGTCCTTTGCCGTCTTGCCTTGCAGCACGGGCAGAAAGTCCGGCACGCGCTCGTCGTCCATTCCCCCCGGCTTCGAGAGCGCCACCTTGTTCGGCACGAACCGCGAGTGCAGCGTCCGCAGCACGTCGCGGTTCTCGTCCGGCTGCTCGCCCTCGACGATGGCGATCTCCCACGCGGGGCCGAGCAGGAAGTCGGCCGCGATCAGGGCCTGGCCGCCGGATGTGGGATAGCGTGCCGCCTGACCCGCCAGAGATTCCAGCACGCGGGCCGCGCGCTCGGCCAAATCCGTGCGGCTCGCCAGCCGCGAGAGTTTCAACAGCGCCGTCGCCGCCAGCGCGTTGCCTGAGGGCGTGGCGTTGTCCTGGCTGTCCTGGTAGCGGGCGATCAGCTCTTCGTGGTCGTCGGGCGTGTAGAAGAAGGCGCCGCCGTCCGGATCGGCCGCTTGGTGCAGCTCACGGATGTGGTTCTCGATCGCTTTGACCTGTGGGACATTGTCCAGCGCTCTGGCAAGGAGTGTCTCTCGGATCGCCGTAGCCTCAGCCCTGATCGACAGCTGTGTTAAGCCCGCGTCCAATCGGCGCTCAAACTCTTGCACTGTTGCACCCTTCTGGGTGGGTCGCCCTGGTCTGCGCACCTTAGCAGGATC
>JAHWKJ010000700.1 GCA_019347905.1 Planctomycetota bacterium | reverse complement strand
TTTCCGCCACCGTCTGGTACGTGGTGCAGGGCACTTTCTCGCAGACGACGTCGTAGACCGTCTTGCAGGCGGTGTATTCTTCCTTTTCCCAGACCGTCTCGGTGACGGTCTTGTAGCACGTTTTGCAGCAATGTTTGGCGGCGCAATAGTCGCCGCCCGCGGCGCATGCCTGAGAGGGGCAGCAATTATAGCCGTCGCCCCCGCAGTAGCCCGCGAACGTCTGGTCGGCGGCGGCCAGCATCAGCAGGGCCGCAGCGACCGTACAGATCGCGTGTTTCATGGCAGTGGAATCCCCAAATGCGCTGTTGAACCCGTTCGTTTGTCCCGGAATCGGAGCCTTGCCCGAAATGAAGGCCTGCCCGTCCATCTTTACGTCGTCAACATAGCTTGCCGTCTTGAACCAGAGCGCCACCGTTCACCAGTCTTTTCAGTCGGTGGAGTTTTCGCGCGGGGACAGATCGGCAGAGTCGTCACACGCGGACTCAGCGGCGGCCACTGGCACGGAACCGGACCATGGCGAAGAATGGACGTGGAGGCGCACCGCCACGCATGACTTCCAATCCACCGGCCGAATCCAGTCGACGCGAGTTCCTCACCGGGCAACCTTTGCGCGCTGAGGTCGAGCGGGCCGGCGACGATCTGGCCGATCAGTTGCTCGATGCCGAAGCGGCGCTGCCGCCTTCCGGCGGCGATACTGTGCGGCTGGAGACGCGGGCCATGGCCTGCGATTTCGCCGTGCTGATGAACCCGGGGCCGTCGCGGCAGATCCTGGCGGCCTCCGACGCGCTCGACCTGGTGCACGCGCTCGAAGCGCAGATGACCGTCTATCGCGACGACAGCGAGTTGGCGGAGATCAACCGCCGCGCCGCCCGCGAGCCGGTCGAGGTCGAGCCGCGGCTGTTCGAGCTGCTGATGACAGCGCGGCGGCTGGCGGCCGCAACCGGCGGGGCATTCGATCCCACGTCGGGACCGATGATCGCGCTGTGGCGGAAGTGTCGGGCGGAGAACCGCGTCCCGGGCGAGTCAGAACTCGCCGAGTGCCGGGGGCGAACCGGGATCGACAAACTCCAGTTCGACGAAGCTGCCCGCACGATCCGCTTCGCGCGCGAAGGAGTCTCGCTCGACTTGGGCGGCATCGGCAAGGGCTACGCTTTGGACCGAATCGGCGACCACCTTTTGCGGGAGGGGCAGACCCAGTGGCTGATCCACGGCGGGCACAGCAGCATGCTGGCGCGGGGCGAGAACAATCGCACCGGTGGCTGGCCCGTGGGACTGCGCCATCCGTTGTTTCCCAACCGCCAGTTCGCCACAATCGTGTTACGCGACCGCGCGCTGTCGTCGAGCGGCTCGGGCGTGCAATACTTTCGGCATGAGGGTCGCCGCTACGGGCACATTCTCGACCCGCGGACGGGTTGGCCGGTGCCGCCCGAGGCAATGCTCTCGGTGACGGTGCTCGCATCCACAGCGGCCGAGGCCGACGCGCTCTCGACGGCGTTTTTCGTCATGGGGGTCGAAAACGCCCGGCGTCACTGCGATAATAACCCGGAGGTAGCGGCGCTGATCGTTCCGCCGGCGACGGGTCGCACGCTCGAATCGATCGTGCTGAACATGCCGGCGGGGGTGGTGTCTTTCTGTTGATGCGGGAGGCGGAAATGCCACATATTGTAATCGACGATGAGCAGGCGAGAATTGTCGCGGAGTCGCAAGGCACCGTGGAGATTCTCGATCGGACCGGTAGGCATGTGGGTGTTGCGTCACGCGGAGTGAGCGAAGAAGAAATTGAAGAGGCGTTGGCTGCGCTTCGCTCGGATCAACCGAGGTACACAACCCAGGAAATCCTCGACCACCTTCAGTCGCTGAAAGATGGTCAATGCGCTACACGGTGATCTGGGTCAGAGGAGTCCGGGAGCGGCTGACCACGATCTGGCTCGATGCGACGGATCGCGAGGCCATCACCAAGGCTTCGCATGCGATTGACGTTGAGTTGGCGGTAGATCCGAGTCGCAAGGGAAGCCCGCTTCGCGAAGGTTTGCGGGTTCTTGAAATTCCTCCCTTGCGAGTGCTGTACTCCGTGCAAGACGCAGATCGAATCGTGGAAGTCCTGTCGATTCGCTCCATTTTGTCCTGATTCTCAAATCGCAGCAGGTGAATTCGACGTGCCCGATCTGAGGCGAGTCACTGTTCTGGCCATTGTGCTGCTGGTCGCGGCGCGGGTCGCGATTGGCTGGCAGTTCCTGTACGAGGGGCTGTGGAAGGTCCGCTCGTTCGAGACGTCGCGGCCGTGGTCGGCCGAAGGCTATCTGAAGAATGCGCAGGGGCCGTTCCGCGGGTTCTTCCGCAATCTGGCCGGCGATCCCGACGAACTCGACTGGCTCGATTACGACGCCGTCGCTGCCCGCTGGGACGCCTGGCAGCAACGCTTCGCCGACCACTACGACCTCAGCGACGAGCAGCGCAAGCATCTCGCCGAGATGATCGACGGCCCGGAAACCATCTCGGCCGAACTGACGCACTGGCCGGCGGGCGTGAAGGTGCCGGGACCGCTGGCGAAGATTCACACCTTCGACTGGGGCGGCCGCGAGAAGCGAATGGGCCTGTGGTTCGACGAGGGCCGCGATAAGAACGACGTGAACGACAACCGGCTGGTCGTCGACGCCAAGATTCTCATGCTGCCCGAGGAGCGGGCCAGCCTCAAA
>JAHWKJ010000163.1 GCA_019347905.1 Planctomycetota bacterium | reverse complement strand
CACCTTCCGCAGCTCTTCGCGCATCTGTTTGTTGATGCGACGTTCCTCGGCCAGGCTGCGTTGGCCGGCCGCGTCCAACTCCGAGGCCGATGGGAGATGCCGCTCGACTTCGTCGATTGCGCGCACCGCCAGGTCATAGCGCTGATGATTGAAGAACAGATTGCGCAGCCGCTGCCACGTCAGCGCGTCGCCGGGATGGATCTCCAGTGCCTGGGAGTAGGCGTTGATGGCCTGCAGATAACGCCGCCGATACCACGAATTACCGGACAGCCGGTAGTTCACCGCGTTCTCCGCTTCCTCCAGAAACTCGAACGCATGGCCCAGAATGCGGTAACCCACGGGGTTATCGGGATCGTCCGCCAGCCCGCGATTGGCGTAGCGCACGGCCAGGTTGGCGGCGGCGATCGATTCCGCCAGCGGAGGCTGGTAGTTTCCCGAAGACGCCTCGCGCACCTGCTCCAGGTAATGCCGCGACCGCTGAATCTCCGGAGGCAGTTTCACCTTCGGCAGATAGACGGTGCGGTCGTACCACGAGCGCGGGCGGGCCCAGTCGAGGCGATCCTTGAGCGGTTCCTTGGCGGCGGTTTGAAACGCCAGTTCCGTGGGGTCGAAGCGCTCTTCTTCGGCAAACCGCTGCGTCTCCGGCTCGCTCGAACCTTCCCAATGGAAGACAGCCGTCATCGAACCCAGCTCCGTCAGTCGCCAGGAGGGCGACGCCAGCAGGTCCCAGAACGTGGCGTAATGCGGAGAGGCGCCTCCCAGGTACGGCATGACGTAATCGACGCCGTGCTTTTCAAAGGGCTTGCGCCACAGCTCGTCCTGACCGCTGTATTCCCGCGCTGGATGGCGACGGCGGAGCGCGTGCCGCGCCTTGTTGTGACCGTCGATCAGGCTCTCGCCGCCGCCGGTGTAGATGCTCACGCGGCTGTCGATGTAGGGTTGCCGGCCGGTCCAGATCAGCACGTCACCCTGCTCCAGCAGGAAGTTGAAGCCGCGTTGCTCGGCGGGAATTGCTTCAAGATCGTTCCGCAGGCCCTCGATCTCCGCCACCAGCGGCTGGCGAAAGCCAAACCCGACACGATTGCCGGTAAGACCCATCAGCCGGCCGCTGATCGCCAGCCACGCCACGAACAACAGCCCCGCCACCGTGACCGCCCGGCCGCCCACCGAAAACAATCGCTCGCTCCAGTCGATGGAGTACGTCTGCCGGAAATTCTCCCGATACCACTCCTGCGCGTTCTGATTGGCAAGCACGGCAAACACCACCGCCGCCGGCGCCAACTCGTGACCGGCCACGAGGGCAAAGCCCACGAAGCCCAGGTACACGACGAGATGCGCGGGCCGCACCCGGCGGCGGTTGAGGACGAACGACACGAGCGTCACTCCCGCGAGAATGATGCCCGCCAGGCTCACCAGCCGCAGCACGGAATTCGCTTCGAACGCGTACCACCAGCCCCGGTCGAGCAGCGACAGCGCTTCGGCGTCCTTCGCGGTCTCGATGATTCGGTGATACACGCGCAGCCACGGGTATTCCGTGCCATACAGCCGGAACGGCGCCAGCAGCGCGTGCCATCCAAAGGGATTCACCAGCACCGCCGCGAAACAACCGCCCACCGCCAGCCACAGCGGCCGGCGACGCGCGGCCTCATCCACCTCGGGCCGGTTAACCAGCGTGCCCAGCAAGTCGCCCAGCGCGTACAGCACCAACAGCGACAGGCCCAGAAACACGCGGCTGTCAAGATTCGCCCACAGCAGGAAGACCACAGCCAGCGCATACAGGTTGCCGCGGCCGCCGCCGTGACGATAGCGGGCCAACAGCCACAACGTGGCCGACAGCCCCAGTAGTGTGACGATCTCAGGCAGCGCCGTCAGTTGCGGAAAGCAGACCAAGAGCGCCAAGGTCGCGCAGATCGAGCCCCACCAGGTGGAAACGCCGCGGAGGCTCGCCTGCACGACGAACCAGAACACCGCACCGGCCAGCACGCCTTTCAACAGCGACAGGCCCACGGCGCCTGTCACCCACGGCAGCGCATCGAACGCCCCGTAGACGCCGGCCAGCAGCAGGTCGAACAGCCACGACAGGTTGACCCATGGCCTATCGGCCGCGGTATACGAGAAGACATCGGTGCGCGGCGGCAGCAGCCCGTGCTCGGCGAGGTACTGCCCCGATCTCACGTGCACCAAAGTCCGCGTCTCGCCGATTTCAGTGCAGGCGACAAGCACCGCCAGCAGCACCACCGCCAGCCGCAGCACGAAATCGTTGCGCTGCGCGTCCTCTTCGACGAGTTCGGGCGTCAGCGGAATCTCTTCCGGCAGGTCCGACTCCTCGAACTCGCGGCCGGTGTCGTCTGCTGGCCGCGCAGGTTCCCCGGTCGGCGCTTCGCTGTCGGCTGGAGACTCCGGAGCCGGCTCCCCTCCCTTGTTGGGAGGCGACGGCGGATCGCCGGCCCGTGGCGCGGCGCGGCCGAACAGGCGGCCCCGCGCGCCGGCGAATCTTCCGAGCAGATCCTCGTCGGACGAGGACAAGCGGTCGCGGGGGCCTGCGGAGCCGTCGACGGGCGCAATCACAATTCATCCGGCCTGGAAGGAACGGGAACAGTTTCGGCGGCTACCCGAACCGGCACCGATGCAAACACCTGAAGCAGGAAGTTCAACCGGACGTGCAGTTTTCATGCTACGGCCGCCGTGCGCAGGCGGTCAAGCAGGAATCGCACTCGCGTCGTAGTGTGGATTTAAATCCACACTACGACTCTCGGGACACGCACGGTCCCGCCGTCTCCAATCTTTCTACGCCGGGCGCCGCGATTGCGTTGGTCGCAAACGCCGATACCCAAAGGAGACGCCCCGCTTCCGCCTCCGAAAGCAGGGCGCAATACACAACGATGCGTTTAGCCGCGGCCCACCGGGCCGCGCGCCGTAGTGCGTGCGACGTCGCGCGACGCGCGGCCCGTTGGGCCGCGGCTAAACGGCGGCTTCGGTCGTGCGGCGCCGCTACTCCTCCGAGAGGTACATCATCAGCCGCAGCACGTACCAGAACAGCGTCGCGATCGCGCCGAACAGCGCCAGGGCCGCCGCCACGTGCTGATCCGTGCGGTAGTGGTGCAGCACGTTCGAGGTGTAGTACAGGATGAACCCGCACATCAGCACGATCATCGCCACCACGAACACGATGCCCAGGGTGAAGCCAAACAGCCAGCTCGCGAGGATCAGACCCAGGGCAGCGATCGAGCACAGCCACAGAATCCCGCGCAGGAACGAAAAATCCTGCTTTGTGATCATCACGATCATCGTCAGGCCGCCAAAGATGAACATCGTCAGCCCGGCCGCCGCGGGGATGATGTCCGGGCCGTGAAGCTGCGCCATGAACAACAGCGGCACGAAGATGATCGCTTCCGCCAACACGTACAGCCCCAGGCCGAGGTATTGCACCGACTCCGAGGCGCCGCTGTGCGCCCAGCGATCCGCGAGCCAGGTGACGATCATGAAGCCGACAAGGGCCATCCACCAGTTGTTGCCGATCGCGGTCACGATCGGCATCTTGATGGCCTCCACGTTGAAGACGATCGCCTCCAGTCCGATGAAGGCCACGATCGCTCCGAACACGTGCAGGTAGGTCCGGCGGATGAACGCCGCCCGCGCGTCGAGGGCCGCGTCGGCCGCAAACACGTCCACGCCATAAGAACCTTCGTATTCCTCAGCGTACCGCATCGGCTACTCTCCCTGATCTGGCTCGGGCCTGGAAAAACGGTCTGTGACAGAGTGCCGCTATTGTTCCATCCGGCGGCGCAGATTTCCATCTTCCGTTCGAGGACTCCGAAATTTCGAGAACCACCTGCTGAAGTCTAGCACACCGCGAGCGGCCGGCCTATCGCAGCGCCTTTGACGCAAAGACGCGAAGGCGCAAAGACACGCAAAGCCGAAGAGCAGGCGGAGTCGCCCTTCGAGCGGAGTAGCCTTCGGCCTTCGTCGGGAACAGCTTGACGCGTATCGCGGACTTGCCCTAACTTCTGCGGACAGGGTCTCCGCGTCCCTTTCGAGGAACGCTTCCGTTCCCGCGCCGGCAGCCCCAACTTTCCCCGCAAGGTTCGTCAATGAATGATCTCATTCCGCCGCATGGCGGTCTTACGGAACCCGTTTGCTGCACGGTCGGGGCCGACGAAGCGGACGATTTCCGCGCCCGCGCCTGGAAACTCCCCGCGCTGCCGGTGTCCTCGGCCGATTTGTCGACGGTGTACCGCTTCGGCGACGGCACGCTCAGCCCGCTGACCGGCCCCATGACCGGCGAAGTCTACAATCGCGTGCTGGAGGAAGCCGTCATCGAGCGCGACGGTCGCAAGTACGCCTGGACGATTCCACTCGCCTTTCCCGTGACCGAAACCCTCGCCCGCTCGCTGAAGACCGGGACCACCGTCGCGCTCAAGGCCCCTGGCGGCGAGATCGTCGGCACGCTCGACATCGCCGACGTTTTTTCGTGGGACAAGCCGAAATACCTCCAGAGCGTCTACGGCACCGAGCGCACCGACCATCCCGGGGCCGACATGGTGCTCACGCACCCCGACAACCGCGATAAGACATTTCTCGTCGGCGGCGAAATTCGCGCGCTCGCGCAGCCGAAGAACCGCTCCTTCGGCGATCGCGTGCTCACGCCGCGCGAAGTCCGGGCGCTGTTGCGGGACAAGGGCTGGGACGCGGTCGTGGCGTTTCAAACGCGCAATCCGCTGCACCGGGCGCACGAATACGCGCTGGTCTATGCTCTCGAAGAACTGCTCAAAGAGGGCCGCACCGCGGGCGCCGTGCTCAACCCGCTCGTCGGCGAATTGAAGGGCGACGACGTGAAGGCCGAAATCCGCATGCAGACCTACGAGCGGCTGATCGCCGACCGCGCCCTGGGTGAAGGCGACAGCGATCTGGGCCTGTGGGAGCCGCGCGGCGAAAGCGTTCCGGACCGCGTGCTGCTGATCGGCCTCGACATTAAGATGTTCTACGGCGGTCCCAAGGAAGCCGTGATGCACGCCATCTACCGGCAGAACATGGGCTTCACGCACATCGTCATCGGCCGCAAGCACGCCGACGCGCCCTTCCACGACGGCAAGCCCATCTGGGGGGACTTCGACGCGCAGGAGATCTTCGGCCGCCTCGGGGGCGAACTTAAGATTCAACCGATCAAGGTCGGCTTCGCGGCATACTATGAATCGATGGGCCGCGTCGATCTGATGGAGAATCACCCGGACGAGAAGCCGGTGTTCATCTCGGGCAAGGACGTGCGGGCGACGCTGTTGCGCGGCGAACTGGTCGACCCGCGAATCATGCGGCCCAGCACGTCGCAGATCCTGGCCGAAGCCATGAAGCAGGGGTGAACGGCTCCGGGCGCTGACGCTTCCGGCTCGTTTAGCCGCGTCCCAACGGGACGCGCGTCCGGGTGGCCGGGGCAAAGGCCGCTTCAGCCGTGCCCCGGTGTTGTGCGTGGGACCACCGGGGCACGCCAAGTCTTTGCCCCGGCCACCCCATCGAGCCGCGGCCGCACGGACCGAACTCGGGTGGCCAGAAAGGCCCCCGATTCGCTACGCTCGGCGGATGCGCTCCCCGGCGCGGCCGTTGTCGCGCGCGTTCCGGGGCGCCACAGCTCGATGCTGCCGCTCCACATCTGAGGATTCTCATCTGTGACGTTGGCCGATCTCTACGAGAACGAGTTTCGCGGAGATGTCCGCTTCCGCGGTGAGGCGTTCCTCGAAGCCGAACGCGTCTCCGTCATCGACGTCGCGACCGACCGCTTCGTCGCCAGCGTCCGCGACGGAGAAGACTACGAAGCCCGGCTGGTCCGCGAGGGCGAGCGGCTGCAGATGTCCTGCACCTGCGCCGCCGGACAGCGCCCCGAGCCGCGCTGCCGCCACTTGTGGGCGGCCATCATCGCCGTCGACGCCGGCAATTATCTCACGGCGTCGCCCCGGGCGGGCCATCTGCCGTCGTTTGTGCACGACATTGAGGACCCGCTTCCCGAGACCGATTGGCTCGACGATCTGGACGAGCTGTCGTTCTCTGACGAAGCGATCCAGGTGGCCGTCCGTCCGCGGCCTCCGGTTCGCCGGCTGCGCGAATGGGAGGCGAGGCTCGAAGACGTGAAGAAGTCGCTCGCCCCCGCGGCCGCACCCGCTGAGCCGCCCCACCGCGAACGCCGGATCTTTTACGAGATCGACGTGGCCGAGAGCCGCCGCGAGCGGCAGCTCGTCATCGAAACCGTCCAGCAACAGCGGCGAACGAGTGGCCAGTGGGGCAAGCCGAAGCCGCTCAAGCTGCGCAGCGGACGCGTGGAAGACATCGACCACGACGACGACCGCCGCATCCTGGCGTGGCTGGCCGGCGCCACTCCCGTGCGGGCGAGTTGGCAGGCCCAGCAGCTTGAAGGGCAGGCCGGTATGCACCGCTATCGCCTGTCGCACGAGCTGGCCGTCATGCTCCTGCCCGCGATGTGCGAGACCGGCCGCGTCCGTCTCGCCCCGGAGAGCGATGCGAAGGCCGGTCCCACAGTGGCCTGGGACGACGGGCCGCCCTGGGAGCTGGCGATGGCCCTCGAAGAAGATGAATCGGGCCAGCGCTGGCGGCTGGAAGGCCGGCTGCGGCGCGGCGACGACTTGCTGCCGCTCGAAACGGCCCGGCTGGTGCTCCCCGGGGGCCTCGTGGTGACGTCGTCGCACGTGGCGCGGCTCCGCGACTTCGATGCCTTCGCGTGGATGGACTTCCTGGAGGCACGGCGCACCATCGAAGCCCCCAAGCGCGAAGGCGCCGAGCTGGTGGACCGGCTGCTGGCCATGCCGGCGATCCCACGGCTCGACTTGCCCGATGAACTTCGTCTGGAAGAAGTAAAGTGCGAGCCAACGCCGCACCTGATGCTCGTCTCGCCGGGAGCTGCGCGGTGGCACATGGAGCGATTGCGCGGCGCGGTGTCGTTCGACTATCTGGGCACGCTGGTGGCCGGCCGCAGCCCGCAGTGGGCGATCGTGCAGCGTGAGGCCGGCCGCTGCATTCCACGACATCGGGAAGCGGAAGAGCGGGCCTGGGCGCAACTGGAGGAACTGGGTTTCCGCCGCCTGCTCGACCGCCGGCACGACCAGGGCGACGTGGAGATCTCCGCCAAAGCCCTGGGGACGGCGGTGCGCGCGCTCATCGACCGCGGCTGGCAGGTGCGGGCGGAAGGCAAGGACGTGCGGCAGGCCGGCGAACTACGGTTCCGCGTCGAAAGCGCCATCGACTGGTTCGAACTGCACGCCGACGTCGACTTCGGCGGACACCGCGCTCCATTCCCCGAGTTGCTTTCCGCCCTGGCCCGCGGCGACAGCGCGATTCGCCTGGACGATGGCTCGCTGGGGATTCTGCCGGAAGACTGGGTCCGCCGCATCGGCATCTTCGCCGGCCTGGGCATTCGCGAGCAGGAACACTTGCGTTTCGCGGCCAACCAGGCGGCACTGCTGGATGCGCTGCTGGCCGCCCAGCCCGAAGTGAATTACGACGGCGCGTTTCAGAAGCTGCGGGACCGTTTTCAGTCGCCGGACGTTCTCGAGCCGGCCGAGGAGCCTCAAGGCTTTCATGGGCACCTGCGCGGCTACCAGCGCGAGGGGCTGAGCTGGCTGCGGTTTCTCAGCGAGGTCGAGCTGGGGGGATGTCTGGCCGACGACATGGGCCTCGGCAAGACGGTCCAGCTTCTGGCGCTGCTGTTGGATCGCAAGCTCGCCCGCAAGAAAACCGTCCCCTCGTTGATCGTCGTCCCGCGATCGTTGATGTTCAATTGGCGGCAGGAATCCGAGCGCTTCACGCCGCAACTGGGCGTGCTGGAGTACGCCGGGCCGGACCGCGCGGCGCTGGTGAAGGAGTTCAAGCGGCACGACATCGTGCTGACGACGTACGGCACGCTCAGGCGCGACGCGGTGGCGCTGAAGGACGTCGCTTTCGATTACGTCGTGCTCGACGAAGCGCAGACGATCAAGAACGCCGGCTCGCAGGTGGCGCGGGCGGCGCGACTGCTGAACGCCGCGCATCGCCTGGCGCTCTCCGGGACGCCCATCGAGAATCACCTGGGCGACTTATGGTCGATCTTCGAGTTCCTCAACCCCGGCATGCTCGGACGCAGCTCGGTCTTCCGCGCGACGGCGACCGACGGCGGCGATGGCGAAACCCGCGGCGCTCTCGCCCGCGGCCTGCGGCCGTTCATCCTGCGGCGGACCAAGGCCCAGGTCGCCGCCGAACTGCCCGAAAAGACAGAGCAGACGATTTACTGCGACATGAATTCGGAGCAGCGGCGGCTGTACGACGAGCTGCGCGACCACTACCGTCAGTCGCTGTTGGGCCTGGTCGCCGGGCAGGGCCTCGCGCGGTCGAAGATGCACGTGCTGGAGGCGCTCTTGCGGCTGCGGCAGGCGGCTTGTCACCCGGGGCTGCTCAAGCCCGAAATGACCGAGGAACTGGGGGCCAAGCTGCGCGTGCTGGTTCCGCACCTCGAAGAGGTGCTCGACGAGGGACACAAAGTGCTGGTGTTCTCGCAGTTCACCAGCATGCTGGCGATCGTCCGCGAGCACCTCGACCGCCAGAGAATCGTCTACGAGTACCTCGACGGCCGCACGCGCGACCGCAAGGCCCGCGTCGAGCGCTTTCAGTCGGACGAGGGCTGTGGCGTGTTCCTCATCAGCCTGAAGGCCGGCGGCCTGGGCCTCAATCTGACCGCGGCCGATTACGTCTTCCTGCTCGATCCGTGGTGGAACCCCGCGGCCGAAGCGCAGGCCATCGACCGCGCGCACCGCGTCGGCCAGACGCGCCCCGTGCACGCCTACCGATTGATCTGCCGCGACACCGTCGAAGAACGCATCGCGGAGCTCCAAACGAGCAAGCGAGAACTGGCCGAAGCGATCCTCGAGGCCGACAACCGGCTGCTGAAGGATCTGACGCTGGAAGACCTGGAGCGGCTGTTGTCGTAGCCGCATTTGGCACCGACCAGCTCAGCTCATCTCAGCTCATCAGCCGCCGGGCGCTAGCCCACGGTTCTCAGCTCATCAGCCGCCGGGCGCTAGCCCACGGTTCCAGAACCGCGGAACCGGACGCTAGCGCGTGCCGGCTGATTTGCAGAGCGAATAGCCCTGAACTCGTGGGCTTCATTGGCCACTACGAATCCAACTCGTCCTCGGACAGCAGCCGCACGTCGCTCAGGCTGTCATCGCCGGCACGCGGTTCGTTCCCGGAGATCTGCGGCGGCACGTCGGCCGCGTAGGGTTGGGCCTCGTCGTCCTCGACAAAGTCGCCGTCATCCGAGTTGAGAAAGTCGCCTTCCTCCGAACCTTCCATGTGATCGTCTTCCGGCGGCACGTCGTGCCGATAGACCGGCGACGGATCGAACGCGCCGGAGAGCATCTCCGTCCGGTCGCCCGGCCCGACCTCCGGTTCCCCCGGCCCCAGGTGCACGCGGAACTTTGCGCTGGCGAAGGCGAGTTCATCGCCCGGCAATAGCGCACCGCGGGTGACGCGCTGGCCATTGACCTTGGTGCCGTTGGTGCTGCCCAGATCGCGAATGAACAACAGCCCGTCGGTCTTGACGATCACGCAGTGCAGCTTGGAGACGCTGCCCCGCTCGACGATCAAGTCGCACAGTCCCCGCTTCCGGCCGACCAGGGTGAGATCGGCGGTGATGACAAACGGCTCTTCGCCGCCATTGATGGGAATCAGCTTGGCTTCCATTGCGGAAAGCTGCGCGCGAGATCGCAGGCCCCCGACCGCGCGTACTTAGCGGCGGGGAGGCGACCAGTTTCGTCGCTTGACAGCATCAATTCTTGACGAGCCTTCGAGTTGTGTCAATTGCCTGCCAGTTAGCCGCGACTCGCCAGAGGAGCGCGGCACGTGAGCACCATCGCCAGCGCTCCTCTGGCGAGTCGCGGCTAAACGACTGACCTCCTACGACGCCCACGGCAGCAGCGCCGCTCGCTGCACGCGGCCGTCATCCTGCTCGCGGAAGGCATCGTCGATCGCCGTCAGCGGATAGCGGTGCGAGAGGATCTTGTGGAACGGGTAACGCGCGGCCCGCGTGCTCAATAGCAACAGCGCCTGCTGCAGGCTCTCAGGGCGGTACCACATCAGGCCGTGCAGCGTCTTACCGCCATGCACGAGGTTGGCCGGGCGGATCTCGCACCGCTGACGCTGGTTGATGTTGCCCACCATCAGGTAATCGCCGCCGGAAGCCAGCATCTCCAGCCCTTCGGGGACGACCGCGGCATGTCCCACCAGCTCGAGGACGGCGTCGGCGCCGCGGCCGTCGGTCAGCTCGCGCACGCGGCGGACGCGCGCTTCCGGAGTGGCGAACTCGGCCAGATCGATCGTCTCATCCGCGCCGAACTCGCGGGCCAGTTCCAGCCGCGACGCCACACCATCCACAACGATGATCTGCGAGACCCCGCGCTCTCGGGCGACCGCCACAGCGTTGATTCCCAGTCCGCCCGCGCCCTGAATGACCAGCGTATCGCCCAGCCCCACGCGGCCGCGCTCCAGGGCGTCGATGACCTGTGCCAGCGCGCAATTGGCCGGGCCGGCGAGGTCGTCGGGCACGTTGTCCGGCACCTTGAACACCGCCTGCCGCGGCCGCACGTAGTAATACTGCCCGTAAGCCGCGTTGAAATGCGGCGGCTCGTCGGGCGGGAAGCGATACCGCATGCCGGTTTCGCAGCGCGGCGTCTTGCCGCGCTGGCAGCTTCGGCAGTGCCCGCACGGGCAGAAGTACTGGTAGACGACGCGGTCGCCCGCAGCCAGCGGCTGGCCGGCCGAGTCGCACGACACACCTTCGCCCAGCCGGGCCACTTCGCCGCACATCTCGTGGCCGATCGACAGGCGGAACGGCTCGCCGTGTCCGCGGCTGATGTCGTACTCGCCGCGCCACGCGTGCAGGTCGCTGCCGCACACGTTGGCCAGCCGCACCTTGACGAGGATCTCCCCCGGCCGCGGATCGGCGATCGGGTATTCGGCGATTTCAAACGGCCGCCGAACGCCGGTGAACACGGCGACGAGTCCGGTCTCGGGCACGGGGTCTGACCCCT
>JAHWKJ010000162.1 GCA_019347905.1 Planctomycetota bacterium | reverse complement strand
CCGGAGCGTCGCCGTCAGTTGCGGCAGCTTGCCGCGTGCTTGAGAAGCCGACTGGCTGCGGAAGGCTTCGCGACGCGCGGCGAAGACGGACCGATTGTGCCACTCATCGTCGGCGAGCCGGAGCGCGTGATGGCCTGGGCAACGCGGCTTGAGGAGCGGGGGTTCCTGGTCGGCGCCATCCGTCCGCCGTCGGTCCCCCGCCAGACGTCGCGGCTGCGGATTTCGCTCTCGTGCGCCCACACACCTGCCGACGTCGACGCGATGGTGCAAACCCTCCGCGAGACGCAGCCCGGGGGATTTCCCTGTTTCTCCGCTGCGGCAGCAGATTGCGGTTGAAATGTCGCTCCTCGTGGAGCGGCAACAGCCGCTGTGGCGAGAATTTTGGCAGCATGCACGTGGGCGGCGCATGGGCACATACCAGCGCCTCATGCGGCGCAATGATGGGCAGCCGGTGGGCGAGTACTGATCGGCCGCCGCGACTCATTCCGTCGCGGCCGTTTAGCCGCGTCCCAACGGGACGCGCCGATGTCGCGCGTCCCGTTGGGACGCGGCTAAACGTGCGCGGCTAAACGTTGCGCGGCGAACCCGTCAGCTCTTCCATGGCATCCTCGAGCGGCGTCGCCCCGACGTGGAAGTCGACGACCAGCGGCAAATGGTCGCTGGCGACCTTCGACAGCGGCGTACGGATGATGCGGGCGTGGCGCACGATGATCTCGCCGCGCACATACGCCTTGTCGAGCGAGCCGACCGCCAGCCACGCCGGAAATGTGCGGAAGCGCGAGGCGGGCGTCGTCACCTGCTCGAAGCCCCGCTGCCGAAAGGGGCCATTCGCCAGCGTGTTCCGCCAGTCATTGCAGTCGCCGAGGACCAGCGTCGGCAGGTTCTCCGCCTCGCGGAACAGGTGGTGCTCGAAGACGTGGTTCACCTGCCAGCGGCGCTCGCGCTCGGCCAGGCCCAGGTGCCAGTGGACGACGTGCAACAGCCCTTCAGGCGTATCGATCACGACCATCTGCGCGCCGCGCGGTTTCTTGCGGTTCAGACGCAGCGAGATCTGGTGCTTCGACTTCAAGGGCCAGCGGGAAAGCACCAGGTTGCCGTAGCCGCCTTCCTTGAGGTGCACGTTGAGCTGAAACAGCTTTTCGGCAGCGTTGAAGTAGTCGGCCAGGAGCGCGGGCTGATCGTGATAGCTCGACCGCCGCACGTTGCGGTCGACTTCCTGCAGGCAGACGATGTCCGGATTCTCTTCCTCGATGACGGCGATCACGCGCTCCAGCCGGTACCGCCGGTCGCGTCCGCCGATGCCTTTGTGGATGTTGTAGCTCAGGATGCGCATCGGACGGAGGACAAGGTGAGGAAGAGACAAGGTGAGGGGGTGACAAGGTGAACGCTGGTGCGAGCTTCGGGAAGTCCGTCTCACCCCGTCACCCCGTCACCTTGTCACCCCCTCTCTGCCTTCGACCTTACACAAACAGCCCACCCTCAGGGCTGGAGGCGGTCGCGTACAGTTTGCGGGGAATGCGGCCCGCCAGATGGGCCTGGCGGCCGGCGCGGCAGGCCAGCTTCATGGCTTCGGCCATCCGCCGAGGGTCGCGCGCCCCTGCGATGCCTGTGTTGAGCAGCACGCCGTCGCAGCCCAGTTCCATGGCCACGCTCACGTCGCTGGCCGTGCCCACGCCGGCATCGACAATCACCGGGTAATCGGGGCCGCCCTCCTTCAGGTACTCCAGGCAGATGCGGATGTTGTTGGGATTGAGGATCCCCTGCCCGCTGCCGATGGGACTGCCGGCCGGCATCACGGACGTGGCTCCCGCATCCTTCAGCCGCCGCGCCGTAATGGGATCGTCCGTGGTGTAGACCAGCACCTGAAAGCCCTCGGCGACCAGCCGCGATGTGGCTTCGAGTGTCGCCAGCGGGTCCGGCAGCAGCGTCTTCTTGTCGCCGAGGACCTCCAGCTTGACCCAACTCGCGCCGGGGTTCTCCAGCCCCTCGAGGATTTCGCGGCCCAGCCTTGCGGTGCGGATGGCGTCGTCGGCGGAGAAGCAGCCGGCGGTGTTGGGCAGGATCGTATACCGCGCGAGGTCGAGGAAATCGAGCAGGTTGCGGCCTTCGCTGTCGAACAGCCGCTCGCGGCGGACGGCCACGGTGACGACTTCGGCCCTGCTCAGCTCCAGGCAGTCCCGCATCAATTCGTAGGTCGCGTACTTGCCGGTGCCCACAATCAGCCGCGACGAAAACTGATGCGACCCCAGCACGAGCGGCCGGTCTCTAAGGGCCGCAGGCGATTCGGCGGCCATGCTTCAGCCCCCTCCCACCAGCGTCACGATTTCGATCTGGTCGCCGGCGGCGATTCCCGCGGCCGCGTGTCGTCCGCGCGGCACGAGCTCTCGATTCTGTTCGACGGCGACGAACTTTGGCTGCAGTCCCAGCTCGCGCACGAGGGCTGCAATCGTGGTGCCGGCCGCGACGGATTGCACGGCGCCGTTCAGCACGATCTCGATGCGTGCCGCTTCCTGCAAAGCGTTCGTCGATTCCGCGGAGGTGCTTGTATCCATGCAACGTCTTCTACCGGCAGCAATTCGCTATGCCTCGGGCGAGTGTAGGACCGGCCGAAGCGGACCGTCAAGCAGCAGGTTCGTAGTGACCGCCTTCAGGCGGTCTCCGAGTGACGCACGCCTGCCGCACTCGACCCACTGAAGCGGGTCACTACGAGCAAGTGAGCCGCTACGAGCCGAGCAACTCGCGCATGCCGGCCGTCAGCAGGCCGTCGACGGCGGGATCGCAGAAGGCGACGCTGACTTCGTAGCCGCCGGCCGGATATTCCTCTTTCACGGGAATGTACCAGGGACCGCCGTCGCCGTAGGCCGCCGTCGCCACGAAGCGATCGCCGCCGATGTCTTGCGCCCGCAACTGGTACTCGACGAAGCACTCCGCCGGCAGATGCAGGAGCGACACGCCGCCGATGGACAGCGAACTGAGCACGATCGGCTGCCGACGCTCCAGCCGCCGCAGCCACGACAGCATGTACGACGGGCGGTTGCGGGCGACGACCGCGTTCTGTTTGTTCGCGATGGCCGCCGCGAGCGTCTCGGCCGAAAGCGTGTCGCGCGGCGGAGGCAAAAGCTCGACCGTGCGCCACTTCACCTTGCCGATCTCGACCGGCTGCAGTTCCGCCTCGGAGCGGACGATCCCCTCGTACACGCGGCTCGTGAGCACCGGCCGCAGCTCCTTCGAGCCGTCGTTGTACTTGCCGGCCGCGATGTTGCCGGCACAGCCGGTGAAGTACACGTGCAGGCAGTCCGGCTCGTCGGCCTGCCGCCGCTTGCGAGCCAGGCCCGCGAAGTCGCTCGATGCGCGCCCGTCGGCGTAATAGCTCATGGGATGCGTGGCGTAGTAATGGCAGGCAGCGACCTTCCTGGTGCCGTCGTAAAAGGCGACCGTGCGGAGCCACGGGTCGATCAACCCCTCGGGCAGCGCCCGCAGCTCCGGGTCTTTGCAACTGCTGCCGCGCATGGCTGTGATGCGCCCGCTTTCATCGCGGGACACGCGGCGATTGGAGGCCACTTGCTCCACCTTCCCGCGACCGGTGGCGACGTGCGTGATGCGTCGGGAATTGGCGAGCGCGTCCTTCACCGCCTGCCGCGCCTGCTGGAGCGTTCGCCGGTGGAAGTCGAGATCGAGAATATGCGGCAGATCGCCCTGGGCGGCCACGATCCGCTCGGCCTCGATGCACGCAAACGGCGCGTTGTGCTGGTGCACGCACTGCACGGCAACGCGCTCGGCCGTCGTGCCGGCCGCCTCTGCCAGGGCTGTGCGCCATTCCAAATGTGCTTCGTTGGAAATGCCCGTCCAGTCGACCGCGCACAGCACAATCGGCGGCCCCGCCCCCAGCAGCACGAAGCCGACGGCCTCCAGCGGATCGTCGACCGCCTCAATCGGCTTGATCCACCCGCCGCAGCACGAATGCCCGATGGGCGGCGTGACGTCGAAGCGAAACGGCGCCAGATGCAGCGGGCCGCCCACACCCGGCCGTTCTTCGCCCGCGGCCGTCCCGAACAGCGTCCAGCCCGCGGCCGTCGCCAGCACCGAGCGCTTGAGAAACTCGCGACGGGTGTGTTGTGTCATGAGATCAGCTTCCAAAGGTGGTGAAACGGAGAGAGCATTGGCGAAATGGTCTCCCCGAAGGGGCCAAACCCGATAGCCCAGGGCATCGCCCTGGGACGTGCTTACGCGTCGAACACGTCGAAAGTTCGCAGATACTGCGAGCTCTTCACCGCGGCTTCGCGCGGCCCCATCAGTTCGGCGTACGCCTGGTGAACCGTCACGAAACCATCGTAGCCCACGGCTTTCAGCCCGTCGAACACCGCCGCGAAATCCACGCCGCCCGGCTCCCACAGCGGAATGTGCCGGAAGCGTCGCGGCCCCAGGCACCACGTCTCCAGCTCCACCGGCCCCTGCGGATCGAGCGCGTGGTTCTGGACGTAGACGTTCATGAGCCACGGTGCCAAGCGGCGGAGCGTCCGTTCGCCGTAGTCTTCGCCGCACAGCATCAGGTTGGCCGGCTCGTAGATCAGCCCGAAGTTCGGCCGCCCGACTTCCTCCAGCACGCGCACCGAAGGCTCGACCTGCTCGAACAGGCTCGTGGTGTGGCACTGGTGGGCGAGGCGAATGCCGCGCTCGGCCGCACGGTCGGCGGCATGACAGGCGGACTTGATGTCAGCGGCCGTCTTCATACAGATGCGGATCAGATCGCAGCCGAAGGCTTCGGCCACGTCAAGGCTCGGCCCGATGTCGCCCAAGGATTCGGGGCCCGCGGCGTTGTTGAGTGGAACGTTAAAATCGGCCGTCACCATCGAAACGACGAGGCCCGCGCGCTCGACCTCGCCGCGCATCCGGTCCAGCTCAGCGCGCGGCGTCTGCACACCGCCGGCGCTGGCCCGCAGACACACGGCGCGATAGCCAAGTTCCGCGGCGAGGTCCACGAGCTCGCGGAACGGGACGTTCAGCTTCGTCTTCGAGGGTGCTTCGGCGATGCGGACGGACAGCGAGAGTTTCATCAGTAGCCTCTTTGAACAGGAGTTAACGAAGGGAACGGAGAGAGGGTGACGTGTGGCTTTCGGTCCCCAATGCAAACTCCGTTATCTCCGTTAGCTCCTGTTCAATCTGGTTTTCGCCGAAGACCACACCAGATCCTGGTCGTTCTCATGTCGCGTGGCCATGCGGCAGCACGCGCACGCGGCGGCCTTCGACCGACAATCGGCCCGCCGCGAACAGCCGCACCGCTTCCGGGTACGCCTCGCACTCCGCCTCGAACACGCGCGCGGCCAGCGTCGCGGGCGTGTCGTCGTCGAGCACCGGCACCGAGCGCTGCAGAATGATCGGTCCGTGGTCGTAGTGGTTGTCGGCGAAGTGCACGGTGCAGCCGGTCATCTTGACGCCGCGCTCCAGCACGGCTTCATGCACACGAGAGCCGTAAAAGCCGTGTCCGCAGAACGCCGGGATCAGCGCCGGGTGGATGTTCATCACCCGCAGATGGAAATCGTCCGGAATTTCCAACAGCGAGAGGAAACCGGCCAGCGTCACCAGGTCGACTTGCGCCGCCCGCAGCCGCTCGAAGATCGCCCGACTGAAGTCGCCGGTGTCGGCGAAGTCGCGCCGCGGCAGAACCTCGCACGTCAGTCCCGCCGAACGGGCGCGTCCTACACCGGCACAATCGCCGCGGCTGGCGATCGCGAGGGGAATCTCGGCCCGCAGCCGGCCCTCGTCGATCTGCCGCACGAAGTTCGTCAGCGTCGTTCCGCCGCCCGAGATGAGCACACCCAGGCGCAGCGGCCGGTCGAGTGGCTCGGTGATGGGACGGTATCCACTCATGGCCTACACATCGAACCGGGGCGGTGAATCATCGCTCAACAGGCGTCGTGCCGCGCGGCGATCGCTTCTCGACGTCCGCCAGACGACAACCACCAAACCGGCCACAACCACTCCCGCCAGCACCCACACAAAGCGGGGAATGCCGAACTCGTCCTCGCCGCTGCGAGGGTGCCAGTCAATCTTTTGGGCCAGAATCAGCGGCGCGTACCGCACCCGGCCGTTGAGTGCCTTGTAAGCATAGATTTTGAAGAAGTAGCCCGTTACCGAAACCCGCTCGTTCAAATCTTCGCCGCGCGGGATGCCGGCGGGGATGTCGCTCGCGACGACGACCGACGGCAGCGAGCGGGTATCGTCGCTGAACAGCCACGCCTCGTACAGCGTGCCCACCTGGTACGGGTTTTCGCGGTCGGCGGCGTACGACACGAGCTTTCGCATGTTGCCGGAGAGCGTGACCGGCCGCCCGCGCCAACGCTCCGGGTCGGCCGAGTCGATGCTCCAGAACAATGCGGCGACGAGCGGGAACTCCGACGGCTGATCGGCCAGCCGCTTGGGCAGGTTCTGCTCGAACTGCCTGATGCGGCGGGCGTCGGAGACCGCCTTCTGGTAGGCGGCCTGTTCCTGCGGTTGCTCGCGCCGCAGCCGCATCGCTTCCTGCAGACGGTGCCGGTAGTCGGCCTGACTGTCCGCGGGCAGTTGCTCGACGCGCTCGCGGCGGAATTCGCGTGCGGCTTCGATCTGCTCCTGATAATCGACAAGTCGGGCGTGCTTGAGGAAGCGATAGAACGAATCCGCCTCGTCCGGCAACACGGGGGAGCGATGCTCGACCGGTTCCAGCGGCAGGGGTGGATGGGCCGCGACGTGCCGCGTGATGCGCGAGGCGACCAGCAGCGGCGTCCATTCCTCGCCGGCGTCTGCGGAACTGCCGCGGAACACAAAGCCCGTCACCGTCACCGGGATGTCGAGCGATTCGCCCGACGGCAGCACTTCCGACGCGCCCTCCAGGATGACCAGGACGCGGCGCGAGGGGTGCTCCAGCGTCGCGACCGCCGCTTCGACAAACGCTTCGCCGTCAGCACCCGGCTCCGCACGCTCGGGCAGTCGGCGAACGCTCCGTACGCTTCCCCAGACGGTCAACGGCCGGCCGCGGTACGCCTCGGGTTCCTCGTGGAGGTCCACAAATGTTGAAAACCGCTGCCCCTCGGCCTTCCGCTCGCCCGCCGTTTGACGCTGGCGAATGCGACCCAGCCTCGCAGCGTCGGCGAACAGCGCATCCGGTGGCAGGCTTTCGAGGTGCGTCCAGACTCCGGTGAAGGCGGTGCGGTAAACCTCAGTTCGCCCGTCGTCGGGGAGCTGAACCGGATCGGGCACGGCCGACCGCACCTCTTCGGGCAGGGGTGCTTCGAGCCGCCGATCGATCGTCGCGCCCGAAACCTCAGCCGTCGATGCCGGCGGTTCCTCGCCGCTTGCCGGCCCGCCCAGGACGGTCGCGATCAGCATCGGCAGGGAAGCACCGCAAAGCCTCATCCAATCGATTCTGGCAGCTGTCGCGCAAGCTGTCGAGCGGCGGTGCGGCGAGCGCATGTGCCGATGGCATTGGAGCTTACGCCTCCATGGCGTTGCGATCGCGCCGTTGACAGGTTTCGCCCCGCACCTATAATTCGCTCCGGCTACGCAAGAGCGCCCGGCGGATCGGTTCTGTCGGCAGGCGCCGGCGTTCATCGTCTCCCTTTGTCCCAAGGCCGATTTCCAATGGCAGGCAACGTTCGCGAGTTTACCGACGCAAACTTTCAGGCCGAGGTCTTGGACAGTGCGGAACCAGTGCTGGTCGATTTCTGGGCGCCTTGGTGCGGCCCCTGCAAGATGCTCACCCCGACCATCGAGGAACTCGCGAACGACTACGCCGGCAAGGTCCGCGTCGGCAAGATGAACACCGACGAGAACCCGCAGGTCGCGACGCAGCACCACATCAGTGCGATTCCCACCGTCATGCTGTTCAAGGGCGGTCAGGTCGTGGACAAGTTCGTGGGCGTGAATCCGAAGGAACGCTTCGCCGCCGCGATCGACAAGCAGGTTTCGTAGTTCGGCGGTTCGGAATCGACAACGGGAAAGGATTCCCGGCGATGAGCGACGACGTGGCGGCGCGTTCTGCGTCTGCGGTCAGTTCTGCGCGGCCTGAACTTTCTGAAGTTCCCGGGCTGCCGGCAGCCGGTGGTTCATTTCTGGCGGATACGGATCTCGATCACCGCCGCCTCGACGTGGCGCATGTGCCGGTCGACTCTGCCGCCGCCGCGCCCGCCTCTCGCCGCAACCAAGCGGCCCTGCTCCTGCAAGCCGGCCAGATCGCCGAGCAGTTGCAGCGCGAGCTGGCCGAGATCGAGGCCCGCGAAGCTACGGTCATCGCTCGGACGGCTGAACTGGAGCGGCAGGCGCACCAGCTCGACGCGAAGGCCGCACAACTCGAAAGCGAGCACAGCCTCCGTCTCGAGCAGCTTGCGCGCCGCGAAGCGGAACTGACCGAACAACTCGACCGCTCCGAGAAACTTCAAGCCGAGCTGCTCGCCCGCCAGGCGTCGCTCGAACAGGCCCAGCTCGAGCTGGACAGCGAACGCGCGAGGCTGAGCGAAGCCGTTCGCAGCGAAATCGAATCCGAGCTGGCCGAACGACGCGTGGCACTCCAGCGCGATCAGACGCAGTGGGAAACAGAACTCGCCGGACAGCGCGTGGCTTTCGAGCGCGAGACGTCCGAGGCACAGCGCCGCATTGCCGACGCCGAGGCTGAGCTGAACCGCCTTCGCGAGGAACAGGCGGCCGAGCACGAGCAGCATCTTCGTGAGCTGGACCAGGAACGCGCGCTGCTCGACAACCGGCATCGGTTCCAGCAGGATCATCTGCAGAAGACGCGCCAGGAGCTGGAAATCGACCGCCGAGCCTTTCAGGCCGAGCTCCAGCGCGAACGGCAGCGGCTGGAGCACGACGCCGAACTGGCCAGGCTCCGCAGCGCGCAGCTCGACCGCCGGCACGCCCTGCTCGCTGAGCGCGAGAGTTCGATCGAGCGAGAACGGCGTCTGTTCGAAGAAGCGCACCGGGACCGTCTTGCCGAGCTCGACCGCGACCGCCAAAAGCTTGAGTCGGACCGGACGCAGTGGCTGGCTCAACGTCAAACAGAAGCCGCGGAGCTTCGCAGCCGCCAGGAGGCGCTGGCGAAAGAAGCCTCGGTCGTCGAGGCGCGGCGGCAGCGGCTGGAGCACTTGCAGGACGAACTCGAAACCACGCACCGTCGCACGCTGGAGGTCCGCGTGGCGGTCGAGGAGGCCTGGGCACAGTTCTCGCAGGAGTCCGGCGCGGAAGCGGCCAGGCGCCGCGTCGAAGACGCCCGCGCCAGCCTCGCGGCCAGCGATCAGCGGCTGCACGAAATGTTCGAAAACCGTCGTCGCGAGCTGACTGAGGCGGCTCAGTCGCTCCAGGCGCATCGCGCCCGTCTGGAAGAGGACCAGCGGCGTCTCGTCCAGGCGGTCACCGAACGCGAGGAACGGCTGCGGCTGGGCGCCCAGCAGCTTCAGCGTGAGACGAATTCGCTCCAGACGCGGGAGGCGGCGTGGCGCAGCATCCGCGACCGCTGGCAGCAAGAGAAGTCGGAGGCCGAAGCGATTATCCGCGGGCTCCTGGCGCAGCTTAGCGAAGCGGCCGGTGACGATCCGCCGTCACCTCCGCCGGCGTCCGGCGCAATCGATTGAGTGCTCCGTCGACGGCGTCTTCGGTGCCGCTCAACAGGCCCTCGTCGAGCAGCTTCAGGCCGATCCGCTGGCCCAGGCGGTAGACGTCCCAGATCGCGTCCTGCGCGGCGTCGACTCCGCAGCCCGCGAGTCGCGATGCCGGCAGCCGCGTTCCGAGGAGCCGGCATTCGAGACTGGCCGTGCGGTTCTGCATCCAGTCGACCGCGCCGTCGATGCGTTGCAGATTGCCCAGGGACGTGATGTCGTAATCGCTGAGCGTCACGCCCGAGGCGTCCAGCACCGCGGGCAACTCCGCCAGCCAGGGCCGCCGCGACCCGCGCACTCGCAGGTCCGTGCGTTCGACGTGCGCGAGCAGCCCGCGCCGGCCGTCCGAAAGCGGGAACAGCACGTCGTCGAACACGCGAAGTACGTTCAGCTCCGAGACAGTCGCCGCATTCCGGCCCAGGCTGTTGAGGTCGAAGAAGCTGGACGGCTTGTTGATCGAAACGGGCTGGTGGGGATAGATCTCCAGCGGCCGGTAGCACAGGCCGCTCCATGCGGCCAGATCGACGTCGTGCCAGTACACGGGGTGCGGCGTGCAGGTCGATCCGTCGCACGACTCGTACAACTCCAGCAGCGGGCGGCCGTCGAACTCGCTGGGGTTGTATGGCGTGCAGGTCATCTCCAGGAGGGTGGGCGTGAGGTCCACCAGTCGGCACGGCCGTTCGACCCGTGCGCCGCGGCGAATGCCGGGGCCGGCGACGTACAGCGTGGCCCGCATGGCGTCGTCGAGCGGGTAGCCGTGCGTCGTGCCGCAGGTGGGTTCGACGCCGAAGTACCAGCCCGGCCGCGCCGTCACGACCAGATCCGGTGCGAATTCCCGCTCCCGCTCGCACAGGTTCGGCTGCCACAGCATGTGCCGCGTGAGCGCGACGACACTGTCGGGGTACGCCGTGCCGACGGTGATTTCGAGCCACGTCTGTTCGTCGTAGTAGTGCTCCAGCGCCGCGGCCGGCACACGCTGGAGGATCCCCAGCGGATCGATCCCCGGATCGGCCACTTCAGCGAAGTCGATTCCGCCGTCGCCGCAGGGCTTCACATCCGTCACGACGCGGTAGCGGTAGACCCATCGTCCGGCAGGATCGGGTTGCCGGTCGATAACCGCCTGACCGCGATCGGCCGTGGAGATCAGAATGCCGTTGTCGGCGATCTTGAGGAGCACCAGATCGACCGGCGGATCAACGCAGCCGTCACCATGCACGGCCGTCGCCGCGAGCAGCGTACCCACGAGATCCACCGGTGGCAGATGATCGGCAATGCGGTAGGCCAGCATGTCGCCGGGCCGCGCGGGGCTGGTCCAGTCGCCGGAGTGAAACGCCCCCCGCGGCAGATAGATGCGGGCCGCGCCGTCGCTGTCGCCATCGATGAACGCGAAGGCCCGCGACCCGTCTTCCTTGTGCCGGTTCCAGTAGCGATGCTGCCGGACCGACATGCCGAGGCCGCCGCCG
>JAHWKJ010000699.1 GCA_019347905.1 Planctomycetota bacterium | reverse complement strand
TCCCGCGGCAGACGGGGGTCTGGCTGATCCGCTGGCGTTGGGCGACGTTGCCGTTCGCGTGGGCCGCGCTTTTGGTGCCGGTGCTGACCTGGATGGGTCTGGGCGCGTCGCGCGGCTTCTCCTGGTCGCAGTCCGTGCACCTGATCGGGCTGGTCGGCGGAGTGGCCGCCGCACTCCTCGTTCCCAAGCCGCGACGGATCCCTGTCGAGCCGGCACCCATGAGCGAGCGAGCACCCGAGGCGTAGACGGCATTCACTCTGTGTGAAATCGCTCGCCGGCCAGCATCACAGTTCTTCGACGGGCAGTTCCTGCGCGGCGATGAACGCTTCGAGGGCCGCGGCGTCGAATACTCCCGTCGTCGCGCCGGCGGCCCGCACGCAGCTTGCTCCGAGAGCCGTTCCGTATGTGAGGCACCGCCGCAGATCGCTGCCGCCCAGTAGCCCGTGAATGAATCCCGCGGCGAACGCATCGCCGCTGCCGGTGCCGTCGCGAAACTCGACACCGTACACGCCGCACCGCAGCCGCCCTTCGGGCGCATCGACAACCGCCCCACCACTTCCGCAGGTCACGACCACACGGCCGGCACCGCGACGGCGAAACTCCGCGGCCTGCTCGATGGGATCGGCAAGACCTGTGAGCAGCCGGGCTTCGTCGCTGTTCGGCAGAAACACATCCGTCAGCGGTAGGACGGGATCCAGCCGCGCCCGATATTCCCCCGGCGCCGGCAGCACGACGTCGAGCACCGTCAGCACGCCCGCCGCCCGCGCCCGCTGAAAGGCGGCGGCCGCCAGTTCCGCGGTCAACTCGTCATAAAGTAGATAGCCGCCCAGGTACAGCACCCGCGCGGAGCGGACGGTGGCCTCATCGAGCTCGCTGCCGGTGAAACTCGTGTTGGCGCCCAGCGAGTGGATGAACCGCCGGTCTTCGCCGCGGGTGTTGATGACCAGCGTGCCGCTCGTATCGCGGCCGGGGATGTCCCGCAGCCGCTCGCAGCCGACGCCGGCCGCTCCGAGCCGCTCGCGGATGAAGCGTCCGAAGACGTCGTCGCCCACCGCTCCGGCAACCGCCACAGTCCGCCCCAGCCGCGCGAGGTCCACGGCGACGTTGGCCGCGCAGCCTCCGATCGACAGGTCCATCCGCGTGCTGAGCACCAGTTCGCCCGGCGCCGGCACATGATCGACCGGCTCGCAGACGTGATCGGCCACGACGATGCCGGCGCACAGACAGTCCAGCAGGGAAGCTTCCGCCTTCGTCATTCGCCCTTGTCCGACGAAATCAGCGCTTCGACAAAGGGCACGATATCCTTCTCGTAAGTAAACTCCTCTCCGCCCTGCTCGTTGTCGAAGCGCTTCGCCTGGCGTCCTTCGCGGTCGAAGACGTATACCACCGGCGGCCCGCCGATACCCAGCTTGTCGTACAGCTCGAGATCCGGAACGCTGGATAGGACGTTGGGAAAGTCCGCCCGTTTGCTCTCCACAAACGTGCGGACCGTCTCGCGGAACGACTCCGGCGGCTCCGACTTGATCCCCTGGTAATTCGTATTGAAACCGATCGCCACCACGTCGTCCGGATGCGCCTCCTGCAGCGCGACGAGGTTCGGGAACTCCTTGAGGCACGGCAGGCAGTCGGTATTCCAGATGTCGAGGACCACCACCTTGCCTCGCTGCTGTTTCACCAGTTTGAGCGTCTGGTCCCAATCGAGGACCACTAGCCGGTCATCCGCATTTGGGGCCGCAGTGGGTTCTTCACCGCAGCCGACCAACAAGATGCCAAAAGCGGCCACCAGACCTGCTGCTGCCAATTTGCGCATTACGCAGATCATCCTTTGTGCTGAACGACGAACATGGCGCGACCGACGACCGCTGCTCACGGCGACGCCAGCAGCTTCTCGACGAACGGCGCCACGTCGCCCGTAATGGTGAATTCTCGCGGCTTCTCGCCGTCGGCGGCATCGGCCGCGAGGTCGTTGTCGAAGCGCTTCGCGAGTTGGCCGTCTTTGCCGTACACGAACACGGCCGGCACGCCACTCTCCAGCTCCGGATCCAGGATCTCGAAATACAACGTTTCGGCCGGCACGCTGGAGACGACGTGCTGGAAATCGGCGCCCTGTTCTCCCACAAATGCGGCGACGTCCTCGCGCAGCGATTCTGCGGGCGATTCGCCGCTATAATCGAGATTGACCGCTATGCAGCTCAGCTCCTGCGGGTGGTGCCGGCAGAGCCGCACCAACTGCGGAAACAGGTTCTTCGAGGCGGGGTTGAACGACGCCCAGAGATAAACGACTACGACCTTCCCCTGGTGCGCGGCCACCAGCTCCTGCACGCCGTCCCAGTCGAGCACCTTCAGGTTGGCGGGATTGACCTGCACGGGTTCGATCGGCGCTTCTCCGTTCGCCCCGTTGCCCGCGGCTCGTCCGCCGTTGCCGTCCGGCGCCGCGTCGTCGTCCCCTCCGCAACCGCCCAGAATGGCAACGGCGAAACCGAGGACAGCGAGGGATGTGCGTAGCCTGGGTGCGGGTGTCATGGGGTGAATTCTGTAGTGCCCGTCCCGCGACTGCAAGCCTTGCGCATGGTCCGTGCATAACGAAGGTGGTCGCTGTACAATCCGGACGCGGCGGCGTTCCTGCCGCCATTTGTCCCCGCCCGTGAGGCGGCGACTGACACTATCAGACTTCTCGCTTTCACGGGCCATCGACCGACATGTTGACCTTC
>JAHWKJ010000161.1 GCA_019347905.1 Planctomycetota bacterium | reverse complement strand
CGGAATACCGGGGGGAAAGCTGCCGCTCCACGTGGCAAACTGGGAGTTGAAGGACGACAGGGACGAGACGGTGACGTCACCGAGATGGTAATCCGAGCTGCTGATGAAGTCATTGGTCGAAGCGTAGAACGAGACCCTGAAGTTCCCCGCCGCTGCAGTCCCATTATTTCGCACTCGCGCCGTGGCGCTGAAATCGTCCCAGGCGCGCACGGAGGTCGTCGAGATGCCGGAGTGATTGGTCCCAAACCAGTCGTCGTAATCCGTCAGGTCCGGGCGATCGACAGGTTTGTTGGTCGTATCGTCGATAGCGCGCCAGTCCAGCAGGCTGTTGAACTTCGTCTCATTGATGCGCGTGGCCCCGTTGTTCGCCGAACTCTGATGGCTAACGATGCCATTGACAAATCGATCGCCCGTGGAGGAGACGAACCGCCACAGAGGACTGCCGCTTTGCCCCGGCCAAATGTCGAGGGAGCCCGTGAAGTGGATCTGGTTTGCCGTTGCGGAATCGGTCGGGCCGAACGCGCGATACATGTCATTTCCACCTCCCAGATCACCTGGATAGCCGGCTGTGTTGAGTCCGAGACCGTTGTAGATGGAATTGCCCGACCACCACTCGTATCCGAGCCAGCCCGTGAAGAGGCCGATATTGCGGTCCAGGGTGATCACTGCCCAGTCATGATCGAATGCGGCGTCTGTACTGTCCTGGGGTCCCTGTGTCCAACCGGTATAGCTCCGCGCCGTCCTCCAGCTTGCCTCGCCAAACGGACGCGAGGAGTCGTTCTGACCTAACGAGACACGCAGCGACTTCGCCCAGCCACCTTTCGCTTTTTGATGGACACAGTGGCCTGCCGTCAGGAACTCGTTCTGGCTGATCATGGCCCCCGAACAGTGTCCTTTAGTCCCGTCCTCCCAGGTGATCTCGAGCCGACCGATGGTTCTCCAGGGATAGGCCGTTGTGTTCGTCACGCGGACCCGATCGTCGGAACCGAAGATGGTGCTGTCCACGTCCCAAGGCAACTCGTCCGGACGGAAATCTGCTGCACCAGCCCCGGAGACCCCTGCGACGATCTGGTGGGTCTCGGTTGAGAACAGTGTCTCGTCGGCATGCGACGAAACCACTTCGAGTCTGTTTATGGGATCGAAGACCACCACTTGCGACAGCAATGTCCGGTCCTCCAGCCGCTCGATCGCCGCGACCATGTCCGATCGATGCCGCGCCCCGAGCATCCGCCGTGATGCTCGGGATGAAGCGCGGCCGTGGCCTGGTCGCAGGCGCAGCTTGCGGCCGAGGCACTTCTGGACCAGCGTGTGCCAGAATCGCGGGCCGGTGAGCATCATGGGAGGACCTCCGGCGGTTGAGGGTGAAGCCGTTGAGAGTGGAGGGGCCGGACGCGGCGGCCGGGACGTTGTCGCGGTGGGGAATCTCCCCCACATTCGGTGCGCGTTTTCCGGATGTCATTCAGGCACGAAATGGGGGGCGAACCGAACGCGCAAAATCGATTTTTTTGGAAAAATCCGGTGGCCGGCGTCCGGCCAGCGCTCCGTTTGCGTTAGAAGATCCAGCGGCGGCAATGGGTTGCGTCGGACGGATCAAGCCGCTACGGTGGAATTGTTCAGATCACGACTGAAGTAACGCGAGCGGATAATGGAGTCGGTTGAACTGCTGCCGATCGATGGGGCGGCCTCGAAGCGGCAGGTCCTCGCCGAAGACGCGGGAGCCGCGAACGGGAAGCACGGCGAGCGGGCGGAGGCGTCGCCGGCCGGCTTTCGCCGGCTGCTCAAGATGGCCCGCGGCGGGTCGGATGAGGCGCTCGCGCGGCTTTTGGAACTGTTCCGCAGCTACCTCACGCTGGCCGCCGAGAACAGTCTCGATTCCGACGTGCGGCCTAAGGTGGGGGCCTCCGACCTGGTGCAGGAGTCGATCATCGAGGCCCGCCGCGATTTCGGCCGCTTCCGCGGCCAGTCCGAAGCGGAGCTCCGCGGCTGGCTGAAGCGGATCCTGGTCAACAACCTGCTCAACCAGTACCGCATCTGGCGCCTGTCCCGGAAGCGGCAGGTCTCGCGCGAAGTGGTATTCACTGAGCAGGGCCTGCACGATTCGGCCCTCATCGACCGCGCGGATACGACGCCCAGCGAAATCGCCGCCGGGCATGAAGAGCGCGACCGCCTGCACGCCGCGCTGGAGCGGCTGCCGGCGCATTACCGCGAGGTTCTGGAATTACGCCACCGCGAGGGTCTGGGCTTCCCGCAGATCGGCCGGCGGATGAACCGCAGCGCGGACGCCGTGCGGATGCTGTGGTCGCGGGCGTTCGGGCAGCTTGGCGTCGCGCTGGGAATGCCGAATGAGGGCGTCCGAACGACGGAAGAATGACCTTGTGGACATGACGAATGACGAAATCCGAAGGACGAAGTAAGTCGAGAGTCGAGGGTCGAGGGCCAGACGCAAGCGAGACTGAAGTCTTCCAGCCACGACTCCATTCGGGCTTCGTCATTCGGCATTCTTTCGTCATTCGGATTTCGACATTCGTCATTGAGCCGATGTGATGCAGCCTCACGAAGAACGTCTCCTCGACGAGTTTTTCGACGCCTGGGTCGATGACCAGGCGGCGCGCATGACCAGCGAGAAGACTGAAGAAGTTGAAGGGCCGAGCGCTCCGCCGGACGAACGCGACCTGGCGGCGCTGTTCGAGCAGGCCGCGCGCTGCGCCGACGCGTTGAAGCACGGATGGCCGCACACGGGTCGAGGGTCAAGGGCTGAGGGTCCAGCGCCGGAGAGTCTGGCGGCATCCGAACCCTCCGCCGGCCCTCAACCCTCAACTCTCAACCCTCAACCCTCCACGTTCGGCCGCTTTGAGATCGTGCGGTTGCTGGGACGCGGAGGCATGGGCAGCGTCTTTCTGGCGCTCGATCCTGAGCTGGGGCGGCCGGTGGCGCTGAAGATTCCACATGACGTGGACGGAGTCGGCAGCGAGCTTCGCGAGCGGTTCCTGCGGGAGGCGCGAGCCGCCGGGGCGCTCAAGCATCCGGGGCTGGTGCCGGTTTTCGAGACCGGACGCGATGGTGAAGTTTCCTACATTGTGTCTGAGTTCTGCGACGGTCCCTCGCTGGCTGAATGGCTGGCGCAGCGCGATGCGCCGGTGCCGGTCAAGATGGCGGCGAGAATCGTCGCCGAATTGGCCGAAGCCGTCCAGCACGCCCACGAGCGGGGCATTCTGCACCGCGACCTGAAGCCGGGCAATGTGCTGCTGGACGCGATTGGGGATTCGGCCGCGGGTGACAACGCCGCCAGGACGGATGAGCAGCGGCGCGGCGGCCGCAGGTCTGATTCCGATGCGCGTCGAGAGACCCGCACGGTGGCTCTGCCTTTCCGGCCGCGCGTGACCGACTTCGGCCTGGCCCAGCTCGTGGAGCAGGAGAGCTCGCGGCAGCCGGTTTCCAGACGTGGTGCCGGGGCATCGCAATCGCAGTCGCACGAAGCGCTCGCGACGCTGACGCGCTTCGGAGCCGTCGTCGGAACGGCGGCCTACATGGCGCCGGAGCAGGCCGACGGCCGCCGCGAACTTGTCGGCCCCCACACCGACGTCTACGCACTGGGGGCGATGCTGTATGAGCTCCTGGCGGGCGAGCCGCCGTTCGGCAGCGGCGGACCGGCGGAGACGGCCGCAACTAAGAAAGTGAGTTGCGTCAAACCCAGGCGGCGGCGAGGCGATGTGCCGCGCGATCTGGAGGCCATTTGCCTCCAGTGTCTCGAGACGGAACCCGAACGACGCTACGTGTCTGCGGCCCTGCTGCAGGCGGATCTGGAGCGATTTCTGAGGGGCGAGCCGACGCTGGCACGGCCGCTTTCACAGGTGGGGCGGGTGTGGCGCTGGTCGCGGCGTCATCCGGCCGTGGCCGCCATGATTGTGCTGGTGATCGCCGCCGCGGCCGGGCTGGTCGCGGGGCTTTCGATCCATACGAGCCGACTCGCCGAGGCACTGGCCGCCACAAGGAAAGAGCGCAGCAAGGCTCGGCAGGCGCTGGCCCAGGCGGAACATGAGGCGCAGCGGGCCGAACAGGAGCGCCGGCGGGCGGAAGAGGAGCGGCGGCGGGCGGAAGAGGAGCGGCGGCGGGCCGAAGAGGGCGAGCGGCAGGCCCGCGAGTTGCTGCATACGGCCGACATGGCGCAGGCGATCCGCGCTTGGCGCGATGGCGACCTGAACACGGTCTCGGAACTTTTGGCCCGGCACGTCCCCCGCGATCCGTCTGACGACCTGCGCGGCTTCGAATGGCATCTGCTGGAGGCGTCGCTCCGCGAACAGGCGGAGCGCGAATTTCGCCATGGTGCGGCCGTCCGCCACTGCGCGGTGACGCCCGACGGAAAGAGATTGATCACGGCCGGCGACGATGCACTCATTCGCGTGTGGGAGATCGAGACGGGGGAGCCAATCGCCACGCTGGCCCGCCATCTGAAGGTGGTCCGCGAGGTGGCTGTCTCGCCGGACGGCCGCCTGCTGGCATCGGGCGGCGATGACGATTTCGTGATGCTGTGGGACTTGGAGACGCTCGAATTCGTACGCGTGCTGGGCAAGCACCCGACCGGCATTGAGACGGTCTGCTGGTCGCCCGATGGTAAGCTGATCGCCAGCGGCGCCCGCTATTCCGATGTCCGGCTCTGGTCGCCGGACGGCGAACTCGTATTCACGATCGAAGACGACGGCCGGCACGAATCGCTCGTCTTCAGCCCGGACAGCCGGCTGTTGTACCTGCCGCAAAAGTATCGGCTGGCCGTGTGGGACCTGGAGCGGCGTGAGAAGGTCGCAACGCGCGATCCTCACGGGGGTGCCGGGCCGCGGGCCATGTGCGCTCTGGCCGGCGGCAGCCTGTTGGCCACGAGCGACATGCACACTCCGGAGATCGCGCTGCTGAACGCGACCGAATTCGAATTCATCGCGAAACTGACCGGCGACTGCGACTACAGCAGCGGGTTCACCGTCTCACCGGACGGGCGGTGGCTGGCGTCCGCGGGCACCGACGGGCAGGTGCGCGTGTACGACGTGGCAGGACTCGGTTCGCGCCCGGCGGACCAGACGCGCTCCCGGCCGCCCGAACAGCGGGGCGTCGCGATTGCGTCATTCGTGCACGAGGGACCGACGACGGCGGTCTTATTCGTCGACGCCAGACGACTGGCGACCACGGGCGAGGACGGCTTCGTCCGCATTTGGGATCTTGAGAAGTTAGGCGCTTGGCGGCGTGTCGGACCTTCCTGGGGTGCCCTGAACCCTTCGGCCGATGGAAACTCATTCCTCTTCGCCGGTCGAACCGGCGACGACGCGTTGGCGTTCTGGAGGCCTTCCAGCGCCGCTGGAGCAGACGGCATAGACAATCCCCCGCAGGGTGTGGAATGGTTTGTGGCGGAGGCTCACTCGCGGGATCGGCGCTGGATCGCCAGGTCCAGCGGTGGAACGGTGCAGTTGTGGGACGTGGAGCGGCGGCGGACGCATGGGCAGCTCACGTTGGACGGGAGAATCGTTCACAGGTTGGGTTTCTCGGCTGACGGGGAGCATCTCGCCTTCTTCAGCGGTGCCGGAGAGGACGACCATGCGGCGCACATCTGCAACGTCAGGAGCCGTGAACTGTCGCGCCGGCTCGACTTGCATGCGGGGTGCAGCGATGTTTGTTTTTCGCCGGATGGGCAAGTGCTGGCGGTGGCCCGCGACGAAGGCTTCCTCGTCTGGGATTGGGCCGCGGACGAAATCGCTTTTCGCGTGGACGCCGTGGCATGGGGGGCGGACGCCTTGGCGTGGGATGCCGCCGGGGACTGCCTCGCCGTTTCCGGCGACGACGATGTGATCCGCCTGTGGGATGCTCGTACCTGGCAGCCGTTGAGGCAATTTACCGATCGGGCGCTGGACGGCGTGCGCTGCGTGAGCTTCGCCCCCGACGGCCGCACGTTGCTCGCGGGCGGAACGGACGGCACGATCCGCGGCTGGCACATGGCGACGGGGCGGCCGCTGGGCGCGCTGTATCGCACCCCGCACCCGCAGGAATCTATCAAGGATATTCTTGTTTCGCCCGACGGCCGCTGGCTCGCCGCCGCCACCGAGAGCCACGGACTGCCGGGGATCCTCGTCTCGCGGGCCTTCGGCGAGATGGCATCGCCGGAGTGACAATGGCCGGCAGAGTCCCTAACTCGCGCTATGATCACTCGCGGCGAAACCTCACGAGCCGGCATTTTCCCGGAAGCCCTTCGCGCCGGTCTCGCGCGCCGAGGCGGTCCAGCGGTCGCTCATCTGGCGCACTCGTTCGGGCTGTGAAGCCGCGAGGTCACGGGTCTCGGTCCGGTCGGATGCGAGATCGTACAGTTCCCAGCGGCGGACCTTCTTGTCCCAGCACAGCTTCCAGTTGCCGTGCCGCACCGTCCGATTGCCGGACCACTCCCAGTACAGCCATTCGTGTCCCGGCCGCGTCTCGCCGGTGAAGAGCGCGAGCAGGCTCTGGCCTTCCACCGGCAAGACATCGTGGCCGTCGCGGTTCTCGGGATAAGCGGCGCCGGCGGCTTCGGCGCACGTGGGCAGCACGTCGATGATATGGCCCACCTCGCGGCAGATCGAGCCGGGCGAGACGACGCCCGGCCAGCGCACGATCAGCGGCGTGGCGATGCCGCCCTCGTGCACCCACGACTTGTACCGGCGGAACGGTGTGTTCTGTGCCCACGCCCAGCCGGGGCCGCAGGTGGTGTAATACTCCTTCGGGCCGGGGATGCGCTTCGGATCCTCGCCGCCGGGGATCTCGGCGCAGCCGCCGTTGTCGGAGAGGAACATCACCAGCGTGCGGTCGGCGGCGCCGGTCTTCTCCAGCGCTGCGAGGATGCGGCCGATGCCCTGGTCCATGCGGTCGATCATGGCGGCGTACACGGCCATCCGCAGATCCTGCCACTCTTTGTGCGGCGCGTCTTCCCACGGAGTCGCTTCGGGATCGAGGCCCGGCAGTTCCCACTCCGAATTGATGAGGCCCATCTCGACCTGCCGGCGGTGCCGTTCGCTGCGCAGGGCTTTCCAGCCCTTCAGGTATTTGCCCTTGTACTTCGCGATATCCTCGGGCCGCGCGTGCAGCGGATAGTGTGGCGCGGTGTAGCACACGTGCAGGAGGAACGGCGCATCCTTCCGCGCGAAGTCATTGATACACTCGGCGGCGTAATCGCTGATGGCATCCGTCATGTAGAAGTCATCGGGGAAGCGGGTGATCCGCTCGTCGTCCTTAGCGACCGTGCGCACGCGGCGGCCTTTGAACGCGGGATCGGGCCGCGACGGATCGAAGAAGTTCGAGCAGCCGTCGAGCAACCCGAAGTACCGCTCGAAGCCGCGGTCGCTCGGCCGCCGCGGCTTCGTCGCCCCCAGGTGCCACTTGCCCGAGAGCGCTGTGCGGTAACCGCCCTCTCGCAGCACCTCGGCGACCGTCACCATGTTGTCCCTGAGCAGCGGCCCGTTCTGCCGCGGGTAGAGGCCCGTGATCAGCGAAGCCCGCGTCGTCGTGCACTTGGCGTTGTTGTAGAACTGCGTGAACCGCAAGCCCTCGGCCGCCAGCCGGTCCAAGTGCGGCGTGTCGATCTCGCCGCCGTAGGGGCCGATGTCCGAGAAGCCCATGTCATCGCACAGGATGAGCACGATGTTGGGCCGCGAACCGCGGCCGTCGGCGGCGCGGGCGGAACAGACCGCAAATGCAAATGCAATCGCGGCGGCAAGTAGTAACGGATGTCGGACGTTCATCGAAACCCTCAGCGCGAGTTGGCCAGTTCGAGCCACCAGTCACATGGTAGCGTCAAACCACATGGGCCACATCTGCCAGCGTTGACACACAGGAGCAAACGAAGGTAACGGAGAGAATGGCCCTGGATGTTTCAATGTCGAGGCTTCGTTTTCTCCGTTGCCTTCTGTTCAATTCGGTCGGGGCCGAGCGTAGCGAGGCCGCGCTGAAGGCCGAAGGCCGGCGACAACTCGCCGAGAGCGGGGGCCATCCACCGATGCCGATGCAGGCCGTTGCCGCCGCGGTTCACGCGAAGATTTCGCCGATCACTTCGCCCCCGTTGACGGTGACGATTTCGCGGCGGCCGGCGTGCTCGTAGTACAGGGCGTGCTGCTCGATGCCCAGCGCGGCGAGGATCGTGGCGAACAGGTCGTTGGATGCACGGGGCGCTCGACGGCCGCGTAGCCCACGTCGTCGGTGCGGCCGATGATCTGGCCGCCCCGGACGCCGCCGCCGGCCAGCCACATCGTGTAGCCGGAGGGGGAATGGTCGCGGCCGGCCGTCTCTCCGCCGCCCTGCGCCGTGGGCGTGCGACCGAACTCGCCACCCCACACGATCAGCGTCTCGTCCAGGAGGCCCCGCCGCTTGAGATCTTTGAGGAGCGCGGCGATGGGGCGGTCGGTGGCGAGGCAGCGCTCGTTGTGGTTTTCGGCGAGCTTGCTGTGGGCGTCCCAGCCGCCCGAGCGAAGCTGGATGAACCGCACACCGCGCTCGATCAGCCGCCGCGTCCACAGGCAGTAGCGTCCGAATTCGGCGGTCTCCTTGCGGCCCAGGCCGTAGAGCTGTTGCGTTTCCTCGGTTTCCTGGGAGAGGTCCAGCGCTTCGGGGGCGGCCGACTGCATGCGGAAGGCCAGTTCGTAGCTGCGGATGCGGGCGTCGAGTTCGGAGTTGTCGGCGTGCCGCTCCAGGTGCCGCCGGTTGAGCCGCTCGATGAGCCGGAGCTGCGCCTGCCGCTGCTCGGCGGTGATGCCGGCGGGCCGCTCGATATTCTCCACGCCCGTCTTGCCGTTGATCTGGGTCCCCTGAAAGCGGGCCGGCAGAAACCCCGCGCCGATCGACGGCGGCCGCAGCGTCTCGCCTTCCCGGAACACAACGAACGCCGGCAGGCTCTGGTTTTCGCTGCCCAGCCCGTACGAGAGCCACGCCCCAAGGCTGGGCCGGTCGCCCACCTGCGTGCCGGTCGTCTGAATGAACTCGGCCGGCGCATGGATGGGACTGTCGTGTCGCATACTGCGGATCACGCAGATGTCGTCGATGCAAGAGCCAACTTCCGGGTACAGTTCCGAAACGTCGATCCCGCTCTCGCCGCAGCGGCGAAACTTCCACGGCCCCGCGAGCAGGTTCACCAGCGGCGAGCGCGCAATCCGCGGCACATGCCGCGCAATTGACTCCGGCACATCGCGGCCGTCGAGCCGCGCGAGCAGCGGCTTGGGATCAAACGTATCCACCTGGCTGGGCCCGCCGCCCATCTGCAAAAACACCACCCGCTTCGCCGTCGCCGCCGTGGACGGCACCGCCAGCACCGGCGATTCACCAGGCGCAGCCGCAAGCAACCCATCCGCGCGCAGCAACTCAGCGAGCGCGATCGCGCCGAGGCCCAACGTCCCGCGGCGGAGCAACTCACGACGCGAAAGAGCACAGGCCAGAGCGTTCTGCAGCTTCTTGGGAGCTGGACTCACGACGACACCCTCTGCGGCTTCCGACGTCACTGACGTTTTTGGATTCCGGACTTACGTTCCTGATCGCACAATCTCTGCGGCAAAAGGGACGGATCGCTGCTCCGTCACTCTTCCCTTTCTGTCGAATGCAGCTTCCCTTTCTTCCACTGGAACTGGCGCACGCCGGAATCGCTCACTGATAAAAACGACCAGCCGGGCTTTTGGCGGAAATAGCTTTTGAGCTCGGAGTAGCTGCCCGTCTTGAGACTCTCATCAGCCAATATCACGAACTGAAACTCAGACGCCTTGCCTCGCACTGGCTGAGCAATGGCTTCACCAGTGCGACCCCATGTAAGCCCAGCGGGAACAGAAACCTTGAGTGCATCATATTCCCTCGACCACTGCCAGTCATGGACAACAGCTTCATGATCGCGGAAAAGCGGCTGGTAGACTGTCGCCGGTGCCGTCCCCAATCGCTGTGGACCAACCACCTCGTCCGGCAAGTCAAACCACGACTCGTTGTATCTGATGGCGAGCCGTTGTTTCGAGAAATCGACGCTCTTGTTGTAGATCAACAGATGAAACCCGTTGATCTCGTGTTGCACCGTCTTGCCGTCTTGATCGAAGACCGCGATCACCTTCGGGTGTGTGCGACGCAGCGAATCATAAACATTCCGCAGTCGCTGCGCGATCCTCGATGACCCCACGTCGATCTGGATCCGCTCAAAGCCCGCAAACCCGCAGAAAGAAGCAGCCGGCAAGTCGTATGTGAGCGTGATCGTGTCCCCAGCGCGCTCGAGAACCTTGAGAGAGTCGTCGGTCAGAATGGTGTGAAAGAAAGCGTCACCTGGCATGAAATACACATTCGCTGCATCGACTGCCTTGGAAGCGTGACTCGTCAGAACCGCAACCAGAGCGAACGTGATCATGGAGATGCGTCGCATCGCGTGGCTCCTGCGCTACTTGGCACGGGTGTCTGGGATGCCGGCCGCAGCTTACAAAGCTGCTGTCCAGGCAACACTAATTGCCACTAATCTGCACTCGTCTTCGCAATCCGTCTCGACGATCAGGTTCATCGTACCTGCTTTGCAACCGGCTGCGGTGGTTTACTCAAGATACACGAACTCGTTGAGGCCCAACAGCGCGTGGCAATATTGCACAAGCGGCGGGATCGGTGGCGGCGCTTCGCTTGTGTTCGCGGGCGGTGACAATAGCGGCGGGAAGGTCTCGAAGAACTCGGCGGCGGCGTGGCGTTCGATCTCGTCCGGCTCGCGGCCGAGGGCCAGGCGGAAGGCGGTGGCGGCTTGGTCGGGCGAGCCGCCGGGCGTCAGCCCGGGTACGGGCGGCGAGGGCTTTGGCCCGATCGAGCAGAAACTCGTCGTTGAGCGCAAACAGCGTCTGCAGGGCGGTCGTCGACGTGTGCCGGGCCGAGCAGCTCTCGGCCGCTTCTGACGGGCCGTCGAACAGCTTCTGCATCTCCGGCGGCAGGCCGCGCTTCTGGAACAGGTACAGGCTGCGGCGCGAGCGACGCGGGAGTTTCAGAACTCTGGCAGTACGTCTCGCTCAACAGGATCTGGCGGTGGATGTGCTTCGTGCTCCAGCCGGATTCGACCAGCTCGGCGGCCAGCCAGTCGAGCAGTTCCGGGTGCGAGGGCGGCTCGCCCTTCACGCCGAAGTT
>JAHWKJ010000698.1 GCA_019347905.1 Planctomycetota bacterium | reverse complement strand
TCAGTGCTGGTTCAGCTTGAAATGCCAGACGAGTTGGCAAAGTTTCGCCTGCCGCGGGCGCTCGACTGTCGTCTTCGGGAACTGCTCGACAGGCAGGACAGCGGTCAGCCTCTTTCGACACATGAACGGGAAGAGGCACAGGCGCTGGTCGATGTTGCTGAGGCGTTGACGCTGCTGCGACTTCGGGCGGAGCGGCTCGCGGCGCACGACGGCGAGCAGTAAATAATTAGAGTGCCTTCCACGCCGTCTCGGATTCACTTGCTGTACTTCGCTTAAGCCAAGATCGCCCCGCTCCGAATTTCTCGATGCCGGTCCATGCCGAACTCGAACCGGCCGAAATCACCGGCCGCTTTCGCCGCTTCGCCGACTCGGTCGAGCGGCTGGCGCGGACCTTGCGCGATCTGGAGCGGCATGCGCGGCTGCTGAAGGTTGCGCCGCTGCACGGCCGGGAATGGTACGAGCTGCTCCGGCAGAAGCTCGTGCCGCAGCTTCGCGATGAGGCGTTTCTGGTGGTCGCGGTCGTCGGCGGGACGAACATCGGCAAGAGCGTGATCTTCAATCACCTCGCCGGCTGCCGGGCCAGTGCCACCAGCCCGCTGGCCTCGGGGACGAAGCACCCCGTGTGCCTGGTGCCGCCGCGATTTGTCGAGCAGCACGACCTGGCGGCGATCTTCCAAGGCTTCCGGCTACTGGAATGGGACCGGGCCGACGCGGCGCTGGAAGATCGCAGCGAACACTGCCTGTTCTGGCGGAAGAGCCCGCAAACGCCCGAGAACCTGCTGGTGCTCGACACGCCGGACATCGACAGCGACGCTCCCGTCAACTGGCAGCGGGCCGACCACATCCGCCGTTGTGCCGACGTGCTGATCGCCGTGCTCACGCAGCAGAAGTACAACGACGCCGCGGTCAAACAGTTCTTTCGCAAGGCCGCCGCGGAAGACAAGGCGGTGATCGTGGTTTTCAATCAGTGCCAGCTTCCCGAGGACGACGAGTACTGGCCATTGTGGCTGGGGACATTCTCGCGGGAAACGGGCGTCGAGCCGGAGATCGTGTACGTCGCGCCCAGCGACCGTCGCGCCGCGGAAGCCAACGCGCTGGGCTTTTACGAGCGGGACTGGAAGACGGCGGAGACGGCAAGGGGTGGCGGCACGGTGGAGAGCGACGGCGAAGCGCGCGATCTCGCGGACGATCTGTCCCGTCTGAAGTTTGCGGAGATCAAGCTGCGCACGCTGCGCGGGTCGCTCAAGGCACTGGTCGATGCCGACTTCGGCGTGCCGACGTATCTGCGGGAAGTCGACGTGGCGGGCGGGCGGTTCCGCTCGGCTTCGGAGATTCTCTCGGCGGAGAAGCTGGCGCGGCTCGATTCTTGGCCGCCGGTGCCCAACCGTCTGCTGGTCAATGAGATTCGCGAGTGGTGGCGCGAGCAGCGCGAAGGCTGGTCGGCGAAGGTGCACAACTTCTACAACACGCTCGGCACCGGCCTGACGTGGCCCTTCCGCATTGCCTCGAAGAAACTCCGCGGCGAGCAGCCCGAACCCTGGGACGTGTACCGCAAACGCGAATGGTCTGCGATCCTGGAGACCGTGGAGAAGGCTTACGAGCGGCTGACGATGCTGCGCGAGCTGGGCAACCCGCTGCTCACGGAACGGCTCGACGCCGTGCTGGGCGGCACGTCGCGCGTGGAACTGTTGCGCACGCTGGAAGCCGAGCACGGCAAGATTGATTTCGAGCAGGAGTTGTCGGAACTGGTGGTCCGCGAGATGCGCACGTTCCGTGACGAAAGCCCGCGGTTCTATGAGTTCCTCAAGCGGCTGGACAAGACGGCCGCGCTCGTGCGGCCCGCCACCAGTGTTGTGCTGTTCGTCGTGGGCGTCGGGCCGGCCGGAGACGCGGCCGCCCACGCGATTACCGACACGGCCCTCCAGACGGTCATTCACACCGTCGGCGATGTGACGGGCGGCACGGTCGCTGCAGCGGTGGGCGACACGGCCATCAGCGGCACAGCCTCCAGCAGCATGGGCTATGTGGAAGCCAAGTTCCGCCGCCTGCAGGCCGGTTTCACGGCCCGCCGCGTCGGCTGGCTGATCGCCGCGCTCGACCGCCGGCTGTGGGGTACGCTTCTGGAAGAGCTCGCCACCGGCGCCGGCGTCAGCGAATCGCAACCCTACCGCGAAGTGCAGGCGGCGCTGGAGATTCTGGAGAAACAGTTAGCAGCGACACAGCCGGAGACAGTGGCAGGGTAATCTCGATGACTTGGTATGCAGATGAGCTTCTCTTTCCTGCGACTCCTGCCATCCGCGACGTATTGGATGAGCACGACATTCTCCGGCCTTTTACGTACTTTGTCGTCGAGCCGCTCAATCACAATTGGCATGATGATCGCGTGCGGCACGGCCTCCCCCGGAATGGCCTTGCCGTCGTGCGGCCATCGAAGCAGGGGCCGCGACCATCGCCGCTGTGGAGAAGAGTAGAGCCATCACATCGAATGACCCTCGCGATCACTCCGGAACTGATCGTGCGCGACCATCCCGACCAGGACTTGGCCAGTTTTCCCCCGATCTCCATGCTGGAGTTCCTGAAGCAGCTCAACGCTATGACTTGCTGCCCTGCGATCGCGTACTTCTGCTTGACGTGGGGCGGCGATGTCGAATTCGAGTATGCGTGGTGCTTTCCAGAACGACTGTTGTTGCGAATTCCAGTGGGCGACTCTCGGGGA
>JAHWKJ010000160.1 GCA_019347905.1 Planctomycetota bacterium | reverse complement strand
GGTCGGGATGCGGCGCGGTCTGAAGAGGCATGTTTATCGCGATCTTGAGGAGTCTCGATCGTGCCCGGTCTTTCTGTAAGACCCGCCGAACCGCCGATCCTTTCAGGAAAATGGACGTGCGGACAAAAAGTCACTCGATCAGCCCGCGGCCTTCCCGCCGCAACTCTTTGAGCACCCGCGATTTGGCGATGCAGACGGCATTCGTCGAGATTCCCAGCCTTTCCGCGACTTCCGCCGCGCTTGCCGCATCCAGAACCGTCCCTTCGAACGCCCGCCAGGTCGAGTCGCTGAACCTCGGACGGATCAGCTCGAGCAGGCGGGCCGCGACGTGGCGGTTGTGGTCGCGGTCCCATTGGCGGCTGAGGCCGCTGTGGGGGTCGTCGAGTTGTTCCATCTTTTCGAGGAAGCCGGTGCCGCCCGCAGCCTGCGGCTGTCGGTTGCGACCGCGCCAGAACTTGCGGACGCGGTACGCCAGCGCGGTCCGCAGCCACGAGCGGAAGGCGCCGTCGCGTCCATTGTGCTCGAATCGCGGCAATTCATCCGCCACGTAGAGGAGCACTTCCTGCACGACATCGTCAGCGTCGGGCGGGTGAATCTCGTAGCGGCTCAGCCAGCGCTCCAGCAGGGGCGCATAGATGTCAGTCAGTCGTTGCCACGCGCCGGCATCGCGCGAGTGGGCGGCGCGCTCGAGCAGACTGACCGACGTATCCATAGGGCAACCGCTCACATACATCCCGCGAGCATGAGAATCGATCAAAGCGGCCGGCAACAGGGGGAAATCCCCCAGGAGGGTGGCTGGGGCAGGTCAAACCAGCGCGGCATTAGGAATTCACCAGCAGCTTCGCACGATCACAAGACGTCTCATCAAAGCCGCACGATGCCCCAGTCATGTGTGAGTCTCTGTCTGCTGGGGCATAGCGTCTGAACCAGCACCGCATTGTCTCGGTCCTGTGCCGTGGCATCGTGAGGAAGTCAGTCGCCGCTTGACCTGCCCCAGCCACCCTGACGCAGCGCAAGCAAGGGCCTGCGCGGCCTGCGGCTCTCCGCTCGGTTCGAGACGCTTGCTTGCGCGTCGGGCTACGCTTCGTCAGAAGAGTTCCACGAGGGGCCGCCCCTCGGCCAGCAGGTTGTAGGGGCGGTTCTCGCGGTCGCGGGCTTCCAGGTCGTGGATGCCCATGGCGTGATAGACGGTCTTCGCGATGTCGGCGGGCGTCACAGGGCGATCGGCCGGGTACTCGCCCAGGCGGTCGCTCGCGCCCCACGTCTGGCCGCCGCGAATGCCGCCGCCGGCCAGCAGGTCCGTCAGACAGTGCGTCCAGTGATCGCGACCGGCGCCGGAGGTGCCGCCCGAGCGGGGATCGCCGATCTTTGGCTTGCGGCCCATCTCGCTGGTCACCATCAGCAGCGTCTCCGCCAGCAGGCTCCGCTCTGCCAGGTCTTCCACCAGCGCCGAGAAGCCGCGGTCGAACTCCGGGAGCAGATGCTTTGCCAGGCAGTTGAAGTTGTTGCCGTGGGTGTCCCAGCCGCCGGCGCTTTTGCACTCGCTGGCGATCTTCTCGTTTTCCATCCAGAAGACGGTGACGAAGGGAACGCCCGCCTCGACCAGTCGGCGGGCCAAAAGCAGGCTCATGCCGTTCACCGTCTGACCGTAGCGCTGCCGGATCGGCTCCGGCTCGCGCGTCAGGTCGAACGCTTCGGTCGTCTTCGCAGATAACAGCAGCGAGAACGTGCGCTCCTGCTGCCGCGACCAGACGCCTGCACTGGCGCTGTGGTCGAAGTCTCGGCGGACTGCGTCGATTCGGTCCAGGAGCCCCCGCCGCTCCGCCAGCCGCCTTGGCGACACACTTCCTTCCAGGACGAGGGCCGGCGCCTCGAACTGGAGCGGCTTGTCGATGTCGCCCTGCACGTACAGCGGGTCGTGCTCGACTCCCAGGCGGGCCGCGAACTGACCCGGCCGCGTGTAGGGCGGCCGGCTCGGCTTGTGCGGCAGGGTGATCGCGTTCGGCAACTCGGCGTGCGGCGGCCGCCGCGAGGCGACGACGGTTCCCATGAACGGCCAGTCGTCGGGAAACGGAGTGCGGTTATTGCCGAGCGTCCGAAAGCTCTGGTCAGGCTCGTGCCCGGTGAGATTGTAATAGTAGCCGCCGTGGTGGTCGTTGGTGTTGACCGTGGCTCCGACCGAGTTGACGACGGCGAGACGGTGCGCCTGCCGCGCGAGCAGCGGGAGGTGCTCGCACAGCCGAACGCCGGGTGCCGACGTGGCAATCGGCTGGAACGGCCCGCGATACTCGAGCGGTGCATCCGGCTTGAGGTCCCACGTATCAATGTGGGACGCACCACCGCACAGGAAGAACAGAATCGTCGAGCGCGCCGACCGCGGCCCGCGCGGCTCCGGGTTTTGCGGCGCCGCGGCGGCCGGACTTCCAAACGACAAGCCCGCCAGCCCCGAGCACGACGCCGCGAGGAATGTCCGCCGCGAGACGGAAAGGTGCTCTGAACGCATCGCGGCCTCACTTCCTCACGAGCAAACAAATCATCAGTCAACCGTGATAAGTAGAGATTCTAAATCACCGACACGGATTCTGCGACAGTGGGACAGTGGGAGGGGTCGAAAAGGTCGACGTCGAAAAGGTCGAAAGGGCCGGAAAGACAGCCCACCCCGGCCGAATTTCATTTCTCTTCCGCCCGGCCACTCTCCATCCCGAAATGCTTCTTGACGAACTGCAGAGTCAGTTCGGCGTGCCGCTCGCGGCTGGTGCCGGTGTTGACGCGGCACTCGATGCCCAGGCCGTTCATCTTCTCCTTGAGCACTTTGCCGAAACGCGGGTGATGGATGCCAATGCCCTGGCTGCGGATCGGCGTGTCCATTTCGCTGGCGTAGGAGAGCATGGCCGGCGGGTCGTCCTTCGTCAGGTGGGTGATGGGGGCGGTCTCCTCGAACAGGCGATACTTTTCTTCGGGCAGGTCGTCGAGCTTGTCGAGATCGACGCCGTAAAGCTGCGCCAGGGCCGAGTGCTTGTAAACGTCGGTGTCGGGGAACAGCTCGCGGATGAACCGCGGGTCGTAGGACGTCTGCCCGTTGAAGACCGACATGCACGTCAGCCGCGTCGATTCCCGCAGGAAGGAGTCCGGGCTTTCGGGATCGGCCAGGTCGTCGTGAAATCCGAGCCACAGCGACAAGCCGGCCCCGGCCGAGCCGCCCGTGGCCGCAATCCGCTGTTTGTCGAGGTTCCAGGTGTCGGCCTTGTGCCGGATGAACTGAATCGCCCGGGCCGAATCGTGGAACTGGGCCGGGGCAATGGCTTCGCCCGAGAGCCGGTACGTGATGGCGACGACGGAGATCCCCGAGTCGAGACACTCCGCGAGCAGGCGCGCTTCGACGCTCTTGTTTCCACCGCGGAAGCCGCCGCCGTGGATCGAAACCAGCACGGGCGCGGGCCTGTCCGATTTCGCCAGCCACACGTCCATCACGTTGCGCTCGTGCGGCCCATACTGCACGTTGGCGTGGGTGGGCCGCATCGCCGCTGCGCGCCGCTGCTGCGTTCGCTCGCGCTGCCGCTCTGGCGGCGAGTCCTGCTGAGCAAAGGCGGCCTCCGCCAACACGGCGGAAACGAGAAGTGCTGCGAGTGTTTTCATGGTTCGAGCTCCGGTTGCATCGATGTCGCGTTTTCGCGCGAGTAGGGAATCTCGTGGATTTCCAGGAAGCGGATGGCGATCTGCTCGAGCGACTCGCCGCGGTAGCGGAACCACTCGTCGCGAACGTCGAGGGCGGCTGCCACATCCTTGAACCGCCGGAAGGCGCCGCCGCCGCGGAGGGCACGCATGAGGCTCTCGCACTGGTGCGGGTCTTCGCGCGATCGCGCAAAGTCGTCCATGATCGACCACTCGTGGATCTCGAACTTGTCCGGGAGCCGAAGCCAGTCATCGGACTCGAGCACCTCCTGCACTTTCAGCAGCGTCTCCGGGTCCAGATCCGACGGCTCATCCTCAGGTTCGCCGTCTTCGACGAATCGCGCTTCCTCGTGCGAAATGGTGATCAGCTCGCCAGTCTTGCGATTGATGTACGAGCTCCATTCGTCGGAGAACGCATCCATCTCCTGCACGACGCTGCGGAGCGAAACCGGGAGTGGCATGATCAGGCTCCAGAGTGGTTCCGGCGGCGGTCGTCTTGCGGCTCCCGCGTCGGCTGCCCTGCGCACCGAACTGACAGCACCACGAAGGCAGGGATCTGGATGTGGCGTGCGGGGGTACGCTTTGCGAACCCCCGCCTTTGTGGTGAGAACGCCTTCGGCGTACTGCGCAGGCCGCGGCGATGCAGGCGAACCGCAGCGCTGTGTCGGCGGGGCTGCGGCCGCTGGACTCGCCAATCCATTCCCCCGCACTGCATGCATTCCTGGTCTATCCGGCGCGATATCGCGCGTTCGCCTCGTTCCAATCGATGTGGTCGACGAACTTCTCGACGTATTCGGCCTTGCGGTTCTGGTAATCGATGTAGAACGCGTGCTCGTAGGTATCGATCACGACCAGCGGGACGGCCATCCACAGGACGCCCATCGCGTGCTCGTCGCTGACCACGTTGTAGAGCTTCCCGTTGACCGGGTGTCTGACGAGCAGCGCCCAGCCGGCGGCCTCTTTGGCGGAGGCCGTGAAGTCGCCGGCCCACTTTTCGAGCGAGCCGAAGCGCTTCTCGATGGCCGCACGGACTTCGGCGGCTGGATCGGGCGCGTTGGGGGCCATGCCGTCAAAGTACGTCTCGTGCAGGATGACGCTGTTTCCCTTGCTGCCCACGGCCCGCTTGAGCGCGCCGTAGGCGGCCGCATCCAGCGGTCGGCCGGACCTGACGGACTCTTCGAGCCGCGCGTCGGCGGCCGCGTAGCCCTTGAGCGCGCCGCCGTAGTGAGCCGTGTGATGCGGCGCGATCTGCTCGGCGCTCAGGAAACCCGGGATCGACGTGTGCTTGAGCGGCTTGGGCTTCCCGGTGACCAGTCCGCTGTGGGAGAAATCCATGCCATGTCCATCGGCCTCGCCCGCCTCGGCGACACCGCCGGCCAGCATGTTTCCAGCCACTGCTCCCGATGACAGGAACACGAATTCGCGACGTGAAAAGCTCATGTTGGCTCCCCTCGCTGAAGTCTCTCAAATTATCACAGGATCACGTCGCCGCCGCAATCGCGGACTTCGCGATGATCCACCAATTCGGCTTTCAGAACCAGTCTGGTATCATGCGTGTTCCCCCATCTTTATTGGGCTTTACCGAAACCTGCGCCCCGGCGGCAGTGGCGGCCGTCGGACCTGCGACTCATTTCTGGTACCGCGGTTCATACAGTTGAACCCTGAACCCGCCGGGCACCTTGAAGTACGTGACAAACCCGTAGCCGTGATCTTCCACGGCCTGCGTGAACTCGACGCCGCGCGCCCGCAGATCTGCGACGGTCTCCTCGATGTCGTCGCAGTAGAACGAGACCTCCGCCGTGCCCGAAGGAGGACTATCGCTTCCGGTCGGATGCACGCCCAGGTCCGCCTCCGGCGGATCGAAGATCAGCCACCCGTCCCCGACATCCGCGGCGGCGAGCTGCAGCTTGTCCCGGAGGAAAGCCCGCAGCGCCTCGGCTTCCGAGGAGTAGAACATCGCATGCATGCCACGAATCACGCCGCACCTCGCTTTCGATCCATTGCATGCCCTGGACTCACAGGCCCTCCTTCGCGCCGTCGCCTGCATCCGACGCCGCCGTCAGGGCATCGCCTACGTGACCTGCAAGGCCATGCTTACTGAGCCGGCACCGGGCACGGGCCGGCGAGTCCTGACTCCTCCCATTTCGCGAGCGCAAGCTCCAGTGCAAGCTGCTTTTCTCGCTCAGTCGTGTCCGGCTTCTCCCAGCGGGACAGCCGGAGAAATGCGTGGCGCAAGGCCAGTCGATCATCGCACCGCTGGTACATCAAATGTCGCACGCCGCTGCCGAATCGGACGAGCGGACCATCGATGTCGCCGCTGGAAAGGCTCACGCCGATACGGATACCTAACAGAGAATACGCCTCCGACACACCTCCACGAACCCAGATGTGTTCGTGATGTGGTTCGACGTTGTGCCGATACCAGCGACTACAATTCGTCTCGCGCAGCGCCTTCCAAACCTGGAAGGAGAGGGCGTGCACAGTGTGACGCTGCATTCCGCAAGCGGCGCAGGTGAAGTATCGCTTCTCCGCGAGCGGGGCAATTGCAAGGACAAGGAATGCTGTCGCCGCCAGCAGCCAACGCCTCCAGCGGCTCGTCGGCTGCGGGGGATCGACCGGGGCCTCGGTTGTCACAGGGGTCGATTCGTCCATGGCAGGGTAGCGGCACATGAGGGCAGGCAAGGAACACTAATCTCCGCTGATTTCCACTAATGGAGCGACCCCAACCGACCCTGAGGGACACAGCCGGATCAGCGTACATCAGTGGCATCAGTGCTTCCAGCCTCTTTTGCATTTGGCATTGTGACGCGGTCGTTTCTCCGGCGGGCGCGGGCTACGTGCGGACCCCGAGGGAATGACGCCCCGTCGCTGCGACGCCGCCTTCCAGACGGTTGCATATTCCGCCCCGGCCGTTAAAGTGTTCTCTTTGAGAGCGCGCCGGGACCCGCGCCGCAGGACAGCGATTCGAACTGCCGTTGAGAGAAGGACTTAAGGCACGATGTCCGTGACCAGCGAGCGCAAGACGGAGCTCATCGGTGAGTTCCGCCGCACCGACGCCGATACCGGCTCGCCCGAGGTGCAGATCGCCGTTTTGTCGGAGCGGATCGGCAACCTCACCGAGCACTTGAAGACGCACAAGAAGGACCATACCAGCCGCCGCGGGCTGCTGATGCTCGTCAGCCGCCGCCGCCGCCTGCTCAATTACCTGCGCCGCACCGACACCGAAGTCTACCGGGGGCTGATCGGTCGGTTGGGCATCCGCAAGTAACGCGAGCGGTGTCGGGGGTCGCCGGCTCGCCACCAGTGCGTGGTGGATGGGTGGCACTGGTGGCTCGCCACCAGTGGACCGGCTAACGCGCAGGAGACAAGCCGCCGTTGTGGCCCAACGCACTGGTGGGCAAGCCACCAGTGCCACCCCGGCAGAGGCATCGGTCGGCCAGCCACGAGGGGCATGCAGCACACAGTCCGGCCGGCAGACGTGAGCCGGCTGCGGCGGACAACTTTACCAGGAGAGGTCGCAACTAGGGAATCGCTCGCATTTCAGGAAGCCATTGTGAAGATCACTGTCGAGCGTGAGGTCGGGGGACGTCCATATCGAGTGACAACCGGGGAATGGGCCAAACAGGCCGGCGGCGCCGTGCTGGTGGAGTATGGCGAGACCGTCCTGTTCGTGGCCGCACAGTCGGGGCCGCCGCGTCCGGGGATCGACTTCTTCCCCCTGCAGGTCGATTACCGCGAGCGGTACGCGGCCGCCGGACGCTTTCCCGGCGGGTTTCTCAAGCGTGAAGGCCGGCCCACCAACCGCGAGATTCTCGTCTGCCGCCTGACGGACCGTCCCCTGCGGCCGCTGTTCCCCAAGGGCTACTTCGACGAAGTCCAGATCCAGGCCAACGCGCTGGCCGTCGATGACGAGAACGATCCCGACGCGCTGACGATCACGGCCGCCAGCGCCTCGCTGATGCTCGCCCCGGTGCCCTTCCGCGGCCCCGTGGCCGGCGTGCGGGTCGGCCGGGTGGACGGGAAGTTCGTCGTGCTGCCTACCGTGCCGCAGATGGCGGACAGCGACCTCGACCTCATCGTCGCCGGCAGCAAGCGCGCGGTGCTGATGATCGAAGGCTTCGCGCGGCAGCTTCCCGAAGACGAGATGGTCGAGGCGATCATGCTCGGCCATCGCGAGATCATCAAGCTGTGCGAGTTGCAGGAAGAACTGGCCCAGAAGGCGGGCGTGACGCCGGTCGAGTTTCAGGAGCCGCCGCCGAACCCCTTCAGCGGCATGCTGCGGGAGCGGGCCTACCAGCGGATTCGCGAAGCCAAGGTCGACGCGAAGAAGCAGGACCGCCGTTCCGGCGTCAGCGAGATCAAGCAGGCGCTCGTGGCGGAGATCTTCCCCGAAGACGCCGCCGCAACTCCGGAAGGACATGGCCGCGCCGAGTTCTTCGAGGCCTTTTCGCAGCTCGAAAAGACGGTCGTCCGCGAGCTGATTCTCGAAGGCAAACGCCTCGACGGCCGCGCGCCGGGCGACCTGCGGCAGGTCACCTGCGACGTCAGCGTGTTGCCCCGCGTGCATGGCTCGGCGATCTTCACCCGCGGGGAAACGCAGTCGCTGGCGACGATCGCGCTGGGCACCTCGCGCGACGCGCAGCGTGCCGACACGCTGTGGGGCGAAGAGCAGCACCGATTCATGCTGCACTATTACTTCCCGTCGTATTCGGTGGGCGAGGTGCGGCCGATCCGCGGTCCGGGACGTCGGGAGATCGGGCACGGCCTGTTGGCGGAACGCTCGCTGGCGTGGGTGCTGCCGCCGGAAGACAAGTTCCCCTACACGATCCGCGTCATCTCGGACATTCTGGAGTCGAACGGCTCCAGCTCGATGGCTTCGGTATGCAGCGGCACGCTGGCGCTGATGGACGCAGGCGTGCCGATCACGCAACCCGTGGCGGGCATTTCGATCGGCATCGTCAAGGAGACCGACGACCGCTACACCCTGCTCACGGACATCATGGGAGATGAAGACCACTACGGCGACATGGACTTCAAGGTTGCCGGCACGCAAAAGGGCATTACGGGCATTCAGCTCGACCTGAAGATCGACGGCATCAGCGAGAAGATCATTCGCGAGGCGCTGGAGCAGGCCCGCGACTGCCGCATCGAGCTCTTGAAGACAATGCTTCTGGCCATCCGCCGCCCGCGGGCGGAGATCTCGCCGCATGCCCCGCGGCTGATGACGATCAAGATCGACCCCGAGAAGATCGGCCTCTTGATCGGCCCGGGCGGCAAGACGATCCGCGGCATCCAGGACGAGACTGGCGCCCAGATCGACGTCGAGGACGACGGCACGGTAATCGTGGCCTCGCGCGAGGCGGCCGCGGCCGAGGCGGCGGTGGCGGCGATCGAGGCCTTGACCGAAGAGATCAAGGTCGGCCGCGTGTACCTGGGGCGGGTGGCGTCGATCAAGGACTTCGGCGCGTTCATCGAGATCGCCCCCGGCAAGGATGGGCTGTGTCACATCAGCGAATTGGCGGAGGGCTTCGTCAAGAGCGTGACCGACATCTGCCAGGTCGGCGACGAGATGGAAGTGAAGGTGATCGCCGTCGACGAGCAGAACCGCGTGAAGCTCTCGCGTCGTGCCGTGCTGGCCGACCGCGGTGAAACGGCCGAGGGCGGCGAAGCTCCGCCTTCCGCGGGCGGCGACGGCTCCGGCGAACGGGGACGCGACCGGGACAGGGACCGCGACCGGGAACGGGATCGTCCGCGCGAGCGGCGTGAAGAAGGCGAACGCGGCCGGCCCGAAGGCGGCCGAACGGAGGGCGGCCGGTCAGAAGGCGGCCGGTCCGAAGGCGAGCGGCCCGAAGGCGGCGAACGCCGCCGTCCCCCGCGCCGACGTCGATAAGCTGAGAAATCCGGACGCGCAATCTATCGCCCGTCGATGACTCGGCATCGTCGCGGCTCGGGGGCAAGACAGGGGACGCAGCTCTTTTCCACTGAATCTCGCGCGGTTGCCGGCTACGCTGCGCCGCCGCCGAGGCGAACGGTCATGAATAAAAGAGCTGCGTACCCTTTAACGGCCTCTGCCTGGTCGGCGATCAAGGGAATTATCGATGACCTCGACAACCCCACTCATTCGACTGGCGGCAATGTGCCTCCTGATGTGGAGCGACACTCTGCACGCAGAATCTGGAAGGCTCTCTGAGGCTACCTTTCGTTTGATTGGGGCCCGTGGCCAGCTTTGGACAGTCCGTGCAACGGGCACACTTTCTCAAGGGCTGGTCCTCACAACTGACGCGGGCCGCGCCCGCTGCGGCATTGTTGCGGCGGACATCGGTGATGTAACCTTCGTACATCACTCCTTCCGTGTCGGTCAGCTAGCACTCGTGCCGCTGCACCAAGGCGGCGGCACGGGCGCGTCATATCCCCGCTTCGTAGTGGTCGCTGCAGATGAGGATGGCCCGCATGTATTGGCTGATGAATTGTATGAGCAAATCTCGGCGTCGCGGGCGGCGCTCGATCATGCATTTCGCATCAGTACTGCGTTCCGAGCAGCGGAAGGTGGCTTCCTGCAAATCGTGTCAATAGAGACTCCTGCAGACGAAACCTTTGACAAATGGAATGCGGTTGCTCAAGTTGAAGTGCGTCATAGTTTTCGGCGAACCGAAGGCGTACTGGAACATACGCGGTCTGTGTCCAGGCCATCCTCACTTCAGTTGCTGCGTCTGCTCAGGCAGGAGTGCCAGCCGGTGCAGTCGTGGGCTGCGTCGGTCATCGCGGCTGTATGGCCGGAAACGCGGGAGACCGTGGTTTCGCTACCGAAGCACTTTGATCCGCGGCGATTCAGCGAGGTGCAGCGGGCCGTTCTACGCACTGACGAGCCTGGCAACCGAGAGTAGGCGAATTGGGGGTATTCCGTTTTTCGATCAGGAGCGTCGAGCGTGGGCCGACCGATCGATGGTTTCTCTGACCCATTCATCTTTCAGGGCAAAGGCTGATGCCCCAATTCCGGGCAGAGGCCGTAACAGCAGAATGTGTCCCCTTTTTCGGATCCGACAAGCTTACGAAGCAGCAGTGTGACTATTTCTTCCGCGAGCTTGACGCAAAGGTCCGTTCCCAATGACGCTTCAATGGTCGATCACCGCCCTTGCCATTCTTCTGGCATTGTCGGTCTCTGGCTGCCGCAATTCCCGTCTGGACGGTAGCTGGACCCAATGCCAGATCATCGCTCACCCGTTAGATGATCTTTCCGGGCAGACGCGTCATGCGGTTGGCCTGCTACAAGTAATGGCAGAGACAGTTTCCAAACAACGCGCGGACGAATCTCTCGAACTCGAACACATCAACCGAGACGCCGGTTTCCACCCGCACGGACGGATTGCGGAATGGCAGTCTTACCGACTCGGCGAATCGGGCCTCGAACTGGTGGTTGCCGAGTACCACGAGTCTGGCGTCTCGCACGACAAGCAGCAGAATAGACTATTT
>JAHWKJ010000159.1 GCA_019347905.1 Planctomycetota bacterium | reverse complement strand
GGCGGCGCGAGTGTGGCGGACGGACGGCTGGTGCGTGTGCGACGTCGATGAAGAGAACCCGTACACCCGCACGATCCCGGCCGTCGATCCGTCGCCCTTCGGCCCGGACGGCACGCCGCTCGGCTCGCTGTATTACCAGACGGCACGCAGCCAGCGGCAGGATCTCGCGACGCATTATCTGGAATTGTGGATTCAAGATTGGCTCGGCCCGTACTTCGCGTGGGACGATCAGGACCGGCCCGGACGGCAGACGGCGAAAATGTCCCAGTTTATCAACCTGTGGCGAATCTTCACCTGCGCCCATCTGCGGACGCTGCTCGATGAAGAATACCCGCACAACAACCTGCCACACGTGCTCCGGCAGACGCCGCTTTCGGACAACGACCGGCACGACCGCGAGCACACCTTGATCGCCGTCGCCTACTGGCCGCACCTCAGCGAGGCGTTCCCGGGCCTGTTCCGCAACCCCATTGCCCGCGACGGCAGCGACGCACAGGCGTTCGCGCAGGTGCGGCTGTTCATCCCGCAGCGTCGGCACCTCTGCTGCCCGTGGGCGTGGCCGCGGCCCGTGACGGTACGCCAGCCCGACGGCACCATCGTCACGCGGATCGAGTGGGTGAACAACATGGAGAACCGCCCGTCGCACTGGGACCTCATCAACCAGAAGTGGACGGCAAAGCTCGTCCCCGCAACGTCGCCGGCGGTGCTGCCCATCCTGCAGACGCAGCCCCCGGGGCTCGCCTGGTTTCGCCCGCCTCGCCTTGGTGACGCGACGATGGAGCACGTTAGCGCGGTGAACACGCACTGAGAAAGTTCGCCGGCGCGACGCGCAGAGTCACCCTCTGCCGGAATCTGCCGGCACAGAGTTGCAGCGAGACTCGTGGATCCGGAGCGGCCAGCCCAGTAGGCTTTCGGAATGAAAGCCGACATCGATTTCCTCCGCGGCGCAGCGTCGCTGCTCGCGACCCTTCCGTTCTTCGTCCTCGCCAGCGCTGTTGCGACCGCGGAAAATCGCCCGCACCCGGGCCGTAGCGCGGACGCTCTCGTTGCGGACTTTGAGAGCGAAACCTGGGGCGAGTGGAAGTCCTCTGGCGAAGCCTTCGGTTCTGGACCTGCGGAAGGCACGCTGCCGGGGCAGATGCAGGTTAGCGGCTATCGCGGCAAGCGGCTCGTCAACAGCTTCTACAAGGGCGACGGCACCACCGGCACGCTGTCTTCGCCCGCCTTTCGCATCGAGCGCCGCTATCTCAACTTCCTCATCGGCGGCGGCGGGTATGCCGGTGAGACCTGCATGAACCTCGTGATCGACGGCAAGGTCGTGCGCACCGCTACCGGACCCAACACCCGCCCCGGCGGCAGTGAAGCGCTCGACTGGCATTCGTGGGACGTCAGCGAGTTGGAGGGGCGGACGGCGTCGCTGGAAATCGTCGATCGCCGCACCGGCGGCTGGGGGCACATCAACGTCGATCACATCGTGCAAAGCGACCGCCGCCTGCAGGCTGAACCGGCCGCCCGCGAACTGGTCATCGCGCAGCGCTATCTGCACCTGCCCGTGAAGAACGGCGCCGCGAAACGCCGCATGAAGTTCGTCGTCGACGATCGCACCGTCCGCGAATTCGACATCGAGCTGGCCGACGATCAGCCCGACTTCCTCGTCTTCAGCGACGTGGCCGCGTTCAGCGGCCGAACGCTGCGGATCGAAGTCGACCGGCTGCCGGCCGACTCGATGGGCCTCGATTCGATCCGCCAGTCCGACGAACTTCCTGCCGCCGACACGCTGTACCGCGAGCGGCATCGCCCGCAGTTCCACTTCACCTCGCGCCGCGGCTGGTTGAACGATCCGAACGGACTCGTCTACCACGACGGCGAATGGCACCTGTTCTACCAGCACAACCCGTACGGCATCGAATGGGGCAACATGCACTGGGGGCACGCCGTCAGCCGCGATCTTGTGCACTGGCGCGAACTGCCCGTCGCGCTTTATCCGCAGCGCTACGGCGACTGGTGCTTCTCCGGCAGCGGCCTGATCGACGAGCGGAACACCTCGGGGCTGGGTAATGGAGGAAGGCCGCCGCTGATCGTCGCCTACACCAGCACGGGACGCGGCGAAGCGATCGCCTTCAGCCACGACCGCGGCCGGACGTTCGCCGAAATTGATGAAAACCCGGTCGTGCGGCACCGGGGCCGCGATCCTAAAATCATCTGGCACCCCCCCACCGAACGCTGGGTGATGGCCGTCTACGACGAAGCCGACGACCGCCAGTCGATCGCGTTCTACGCCTCGCCGGATCTCAAGAGCTGGCAATACGCCAGCCGCATCGACGGGTTCTTCGAGTGTCCCGACCTGTTCGAGTTGCCGGTCGACGGCGATCCGCAGGCAATGCGCTGGGTGCTGTACGCCGCGGACGGCAAGTACGTCCTCGGCCGCTTCGACGGCCGCGAGTTCCATGCGGGCGGCGAGCGGCATACGCTCTGGCACGGCAACTTCTATGCGGCCCAGACGTTCTCGAACGCACCCGGCGGCCGCCGGATTCAGATCGGCTGGGGCCGCGGCATCACTTTCCCGGGGATGCCGTTCAACCAGCAGATGACCGTCCCGGTCGAACTGGCACTGCGGACCACTGACGCCGGCGTGCGGATGTTCGCCGAACCCGTCCCGGAGATCGGTGAAGTGCGGCACAAGACCCACTCGTGGCGAAACCTTACGGGCCGCTCGACTTTGGACGGTATCGGCAGCGAACTGCTCGACATCGAAGCCCGCTTCGAAGTTGACCGGTCGGCATGCGGTCTCGTCATCCACGGCGTGCCGGTGATGTACGATCCTGCAAAGCGGGAACTCACCTGCCACAGAATCACGGCCCCGCTGGAGCCGGCCGGCGGCCGCATCGACCTGCGGATCCTCGTCGATCGCGGCTCGCTGGAGATCTTCGGCAACCGCGGACGCGTGGCGCTCTCGGTGGGCCTTCTTCCGCCGGAAGACCGCCGCGGCGTGGCCATCGTCGCTGTTGAGGGCACATCGCTGGAATCGCTGACCATCCATGAGCTGCGTTCGGCGTGGACCGCCTTCCCTGCGGCCGCGGAATCAGAGCACGGGAATCATTGAGTTTCGTTCGCCTTCTCCGGCTCCTGCAAACGCGGAGCGGTGCCGCCGGCGGACGGACGCAGAGCCTCGGGTGACACCACCCGGTCGCCGCGGCGGATGGTGCCGTCGACTGCCGCCGGCGTATCCGCGTGCGACGTGACGCGGGCGACGGCGCGATCGCTCTCGACGCGGACGACCTCGACCGTCGCAATCATCCATTCGCCGCGCACGACGTGGAACTGCATGCCGCGCCGCACGCCGTCTCGTGCTCCGAGACTCATTTCAACCAGCTCGTCCGAGACGGTGAGCACCGTGCCCGACAGCCCACCGGGTGTGGGCGCGGCTTCGGCGGCAGAACCTTTGGCCGGCGCCGCCGTCGGGTCGAAGACCCGCACCTCGACCGCCTGTCGGAACAACAGCGAACTCAGCCGGCCGGCCGCGACGTCATCGAGCTGCGCCTTCGTCGCAGACACCACAACCCGCCCCGGCAGCGATATCTTTTCCTCCGCCTTCGCCGGAGCATCGTCGTCGCCCTCGGCCGAAAACAGATCGCTCTTCTTCCCCAGATGCTGAGTGAAGAACCGCGCCGTGTCGAACTTGTCCGCCTGGACGTAGGCGGCCAGCAGCTTCCATGCGATGCGGCGGGCGGCGGCGGACAGTCGCGGCGGAATCGTGCTGCCAAGAACCGCCTTCCTGTCATCCTTCGCCACGGATCCCGTGTGTCCGAAGGCCCGCAACAGCGCCCGCTCGTAGGCTTCGACGGCTTCGCCGGCGTTTCCCTGCCGCAGGGCCAGGTTTCCCGCCAGTTCGTCATTGCCGGCGTCGCTGGGACCGCCGCCGGACCCCAAGGGGCGCCTGTTTCCGGCTCCGCCGGCGCTGGACCTGGGCAATCCGCCCACGCGCGGGAACGGCTCGTCGCCGAAAGCCGAAGAGAACATTCCCATTGGCCCGCCGAATGCCGACGCGGGGCCCCCCATCGATCCGCCCCCCATGCCGCTCATTCCCGGCATGCCGGACCCGAACATTGACGAGCCGCCCCCGGGAATAATCGGCTGCAGACTCTTTGTCCGTACCGTGACCGCAATTGAAACTCGCTCGTCGCCTCTCAGGTGACGGAAGTGATGTCCGTTCTCCGCCAGCAGTGCCACGAGCGCGTCGACGACCCGCTCATGGGACACGCCGCCGTCGGCCGCGGAAGCCCCCGTCTCCGCGCCCGTGACGCTCTGGTTCAGGTATCGTCGCCACACTTCGCGGGACAGGTTCGGCCCCCGCGCTCCGTCGGCGCGAGTGATGCGCGACGTATCGTGGCACTCGCGACAATCGGTTTTGGTGAAGTCGCCGCGCAGCTCGAACGCCGTGCGCTCCCACTGCGATTTCTGCAGATAGGTGCACGCGGAGGCGTCGAGCCGCTCCGAGTCGTCCGGCAGGGCCAGCGGCGGCACCTCGACCTGGTACACGACGCCGCCGAATACCGATGCACCCAGGACAGGCGACAGAACGGCCGAGGCGCTTCCCTCCCCCGGCGCAGCCCCCATTCCATACCCGGATTCATACCCGGACATCTGACTTAGGCCCATCATCATGGAACTGTCCATCGCTTCGCCGTAGCCATCCTCGGCGCCGCCAGGGAAGCCGGAGGACGCCGATCCGTGATGCCGCGGTCGATCCGCATACAATGACGCGATCGTGCGCTCCAGAATGATCCGCAGCACTTCAACGTCTTCCGTCATCTCGCGTTCGCGAACCGCGGCGTCGGACGTGCGGACTGCCCCGCTGTGGGAAGTGCCTGTCGCGGCAGGATCGCCGGCGGCCGGCTGCGCGCCCTGATTGTTCGCAGCGGGGTCGGCAGGCGCGGGCTGCGCTCCCAGCGGCTGTGCCAGCACGAGCGTGGACGAAGGAATGAGCAGCAGCGCGATCGCCGCCAGCCAATGAACTCTCAACATTTCGTGCTCCTCGACGCCAAGATTGTATTTTCGGTCGTAGGACGGCCTTCCGAGGCCGTTCGTCGGACTTGAGGCACGGCTTTGGAAAGCCGTGCTACGGGCGTTCGTCAGTTCTCACTCGGTGTGGGCGATTGGACGCTCGCGACCTGCCGCGGCACGGGCCGCTGCGCCAGTTCGTATTCGATCAGCCGCCAGCGGAGCTCGCCGCGCTCGCGGAGGCGGGCCAGTTCCTCGCCGGCGGCGCGGCGGACGTTCGCCACTTCGCCCGACAGCCGCGCCGCGTCCGCCGTCTGCCGCGCGTCCACTTCCAGGACCTGCCGCACCGCGGCGCCCAGCAGCCGGTCCAGTTCCGCGAGCCGCGCGGCGTGTTCCAGCAGCCTCTCCGCATATTCGTCAGCGTGCCCGCCCGCCGCTTCGAGCCGACGCACCCTCGCTTCAAATTGCGCGACGCCCGGCCCGGGCGGCGACAGCGCCGGCGGCGCGGCCACCGGCTCGGCACGCTCGTCCCAGGCGATCACGACACTCGCGGCTCGCACCTCGACGCGCAGCCCGGCCACCAGCACGATCGCCATCGCCACCGCCGCCGCAACCGCGGCAGCCGCCAGCCGCCGCCAGCGCCGTCGCGAGCGCTGCGCCCGCTGAGCGAGCGCCGTGAGCAGCGGCTGCGCTGCAAGCGACACCGGCCGCTCGTCCGCCGGCACCTCATCGAGCAGCCGCCGCCCAAAGAGCAGCTCGCGATGGCTCCCGCGGCACGCCTCACACGCCGCGAGATGCGCACGCAGCGCTCCGGCCTCATCGGCCGACAGCTCGTCGTACACCAGCTCGACCAGCCGCGATTGGACTTCGGAACAGTTCATGATTCGAATTCCCGTTCATCGATGCCGCGGCGTGCCAGCTCCGCCCGCAGCCGCAACAGGCCCTGCTTGAGCCGGGACTTCACAGTGCTCGCCGCCGTCCCCAGCACGTCGGCGGTTTCTGCGAACGTCAGTCCGCCGAAGTGCCTGAGCACCAGCGGCTCGCGCAGCTTCCGCGGCAGCGCCGCCAGCGCCGCGTTGACCGCCGCAGCGCGTTCGACCCGGCTGACTTGTTCGCCCGGCGAGGCCGGTTCGCCGCCCGTCGTCGGCCGCCATGTCACCAGTCTCCTCCACCGGCTCCGCCGCCGCCGGGCGGCGTCGCGGGTGACGTTGAGCGCGATGCGGTAGATCCACGTGGAAAAAGCTCCGCGTTCGTCATACCGCTCGCGCGCCTCCAGCACGCGCAGAAAGACTTCCTGCGCAAGGTCCTCGACCTCCATACTGAGCGGCGGCGTCAGCATCCGCCCGCCCCGCCCGCCAGTGGCGCCCGAGCCGCCACTGGCGGTCAGCCGTTCCAGCAGCCGCGCAATCGGCCGCTGCCAGCGATCCAGCAGCGTCTCAAACGCCGCCGTATCGCCGAGCCGACAGCGAGCCATCAGTTCGTTGTCGGAAACCACCATTCCGATTCCCGAACCCTCCTGCCCCGTTACACGCAACCGCCGCTTGAAAGGTCGATAAAAAATCCTCGTTCGCCGCGGAGCCCACACCAGAACAACTCTGGTCCGCGGATCTTGACGCTTACCACTGGATGCCGTAGGTTTCATCCAGCCGGGGAAGACTACCTGATGCGGAACGTATCTCGATGGTCGCTGCCAGCTTCGATACAACGGCTTTCGATCGAGCCACCGACGGCCTGTTGCAGTTCTTCACCCCGGACCAGGCGCAAGCGCTGGTGGAATACCGCGGCGAGCGGAAACTGCGACGGCGGATCGAGCTCCTGGCCCGGAAGCACAACGAAGGGGAGCTTTCGGACGACGAGCGCGCGGAGTATGAAGGCTACGTCCGAGCAAATAAATTCATTGCGACGCTGCAGGCGAAGGCCCGCAAACTGCTCGCTCAGCGATAATCGCGATGGACGCCGCCACGCGCAGGGCCGTGCGCAGACGCGCCGACCATCGGTGCGAATACTGTCGCTTGCACCAAGACCAGTCGCCGCTGGCCGCGCTGCAGATCGAACACGTTCGCGCCCGCAAGCATGGTGGGACGGATGACCTTGAAAATCTCGCGCTGGCCTGCATTGACTGCAATCTTCACAAGGGCAGTGACGTCGCCGGCTATGATCCGGCGACTGATACGCTGACGGAACTGTTTCATCCGCGGCGGCACGTCTGGGACGAGCATTTCGAGTGGCGGGGCGTGTTCATTGTCGGCAAGACAGCCATCGGTCGCACAACGGTCCAGCTCTTGAATCTCAATTCCGACGAGCAGTTGCAACTCCGGGTCGAGTTGCACGACGAGCACTAAAGCGCTGATTCATGCCTCGTCGAAGGCGAATGCGGCCGTTTCACTTCAACCGCTCGCGCAGAAACAGCGCGATCGCCGCGTACAGGTAGTCGCGGTTGGCTTTTTTGGCGAAGCCGTGGCCTTCGTTGGCGGCGTAGACGGTCCAGACTTCGCGGCCGCCGGTGCGAACTTTTTCGGCGATTTGCTCGGCTTCGGAGAACGGCACGCGCGGGTCGTTTTTGCCGTGGGCCACAAACAGCTCGGCCGTGATCTTCTCCGCGTTGTGCAGCGGGTCGATGCGGTCGAAGAAGGCGCGGATCTCGGGGTCGCGCTCGTCGCCGTATTCGGCGCGGCGGAGGTCGCGGCGGTATTCGCTGGTGTTCTCCAGGAACGTGCGGAAGCTGGCGATGCCCACGACGTCGATGCCCGCCTTCAGACGGTCGGAATAGTGCACCAGCGACCCCAGCACCATGTAGCCGCCGTAGGAGCCGCCGATGACCGCCACGCGCTCGGCGTCCAGCTCGGGCTGCGTGGCGATCCAGTCGAGCAGGGCGCCGATGTCGCGGACGCTGTCTTCGCGCTTCGTGGCGTTGTCGAGCTTGAGGTAGCTCTTGCCGTAGCCGGCGGAGCCGCGGACGTTTGGCCGGATGACGGCGATGCCCATTTCATTCAAGAGGAACTGGTCGAAGCCGGAGAAGTCGGGGCGGTACTGGCCTTCGGGCCCGCCGTGGATATGGACCAGCACGGGGCCGGGCTTTTCGGCCGAGGCGCCGCGGGGGCGGAAGAAGTAAGCGGGGATCTGCCGCCGCTCGCCGGTCGCTTCGTCGTCGTCGAACGTGGGATAGCGGATTTGCTCGGGGGCGATGAACGTCTCAGGGTCGAGGCCGCCGACTTCGCTGTACGTCCAGCGGCGAAGCTCCCGCGCGCCGAGTTCATAGGAGTATGTGTCGGCGGGGGCGTCGGGCCGGGCCAGCGTGAAGCCCAGCCGCATGCCGTCTTCCGAGAACTTGAGCGTCTCGACGATTCCCAGCGGCAGCTCGATCCGCGACGGCGGCGTGGTCGCGAATTCGAGGCGGCCCTCAATTTCGACCGGCTCACCAGAGAAGACGTAGAGCGCGCTTGCGCCGTTCTCGTTGACGGTGAATGCGGCCCGGCGCCGATCGCGGCTGACATCGATCGCCGTCACGTCCCACGAAATGTCCGGCGCCAGCCACGAGTGCTGGTGCGTCTTGAGGTCGATGAGCGCGAGCTGCTGGAATTCACCGGCGGCGTCGCTGGCGGCGTAGGCATGGCGGCCTTCGCGGGTGAACTTCAGCGCTCCGTAGGCGGTGGGGCCGACGCCGGGCGAGGGAATGTCGGACTTTTCGCCGCCGGCGAGGTCGAGCACGGCGGGGTAGGTTTCGTTGATCGAGACGTAGCGGTTCATCAGCAGCCGCTGACCGTCGGCCGAGAGGTCTTCCGGGATCCAGTATTCGCCCTCGGTCTCCCAGACCATCGTGGACCAGGCGGGGACGCGGGTATCGGCGAGATAAAGGTCGGTGTCGCGGCCGTTGCGGCGGTTGCTGGCAACGATCATCCGCGAGCCGTCTTCAGACACCGGGCCGAGCAGGTTCCGCGAGGTGCCGTCGGTGAGCCGCACGCTGCGGCCGCTCGAGCCGTCGAGACGGTAGATCTGGTAGTTCTCGTCGCCGCCAGTGCTCATGACGACCAGCAGCGAGCCGTCGCGCGATTCGGGGACGAAGCGGCCGTTGGCGGGTTCGCTGAAGAATGTAAGCTGCTCGCGGCGTCCGCCGGGTTCGTAGACGCGGTGGAGCTGGGCGGTCTCGCCGAAGCGCGTCTGCACGAGCAGGCCGCGTCCGTCGGGTGCCCAGTCGCGGAACTCGGCGTCGCGGACGCTCATGTACTGCTGCAAGCGCTCGACGAGCTCCGCCGGGATGGGTGGGACGTTCTGGGTTTCGATCGCCGGCGGCTTGAGGGGATCGTCTTCGGCGCGGGCGGGGAGGGTGAGGACAGCGAGCCAGGCGAGCAGCCATGCCGCGAGCGTTCGGTGATGGGCAGTTTCACGGGTGCGGCGGATGGGCATGACAGTTCTCCAGCGGGCGATGCATGGCGCGGACGTGCGGCTTGGGATCGAGGGGGTCAGACCCCTTTGCGGTCGAGCGACGCAGACATTGGAACGCGTCCTGGTCCGCAAAGGGGTCTGACCCCGTGCGGCGTGCATCATGGCCCGCGATTTTCGCAGACGCAATGATTCGGTGCCCGTACCCTCCGCGCCGGCCGGGCGGGCCGGTATAATCCGGCCATGGACCTTGCCTACTTTGTCTTCGACGCCGACGGTGTTCTGCACCGGGTGCGGCCCAATCGCATCGAGGCCGTCTGGAAAGGCCGCAGCCCGGCCGAGGCCGTGGGCGTGCGGCTGGACGACGAGCTGCGGCTGATCAGCGCGCTGCGCGACGAGCGGCTGATGCCGGTGGTGTGCTACTTCGTGCGGCTGGAGCTCGAAGACGGCTACATCACCGACGACTCGCGGTGCGACGCCTACGAAGCGATGACGGCCCGCAACCGCCGCCGCTACGACCATCCGGCGGCGCGGCGGCAGTTCGAGGGCTGGCCGGCAGACTGGCCGCGGCAGCTTGCCGTGGCGCTCGACGTGGCGGTCGACAAGCTGCGGCGGCTGGGGCTGGGCGGTCCGCTGTTGATGGCGGATTTGTGGGGCATCCCCATCGCCAAGGTCGTGCAGTACTTCGAGGAGGCGGCCGGCGAATCGCTGTAGCGGCTTGCATCGGCTTGATCCAGCCTGAAAGGGCCATGAGATGCCCCGTATTCGCTTGACGGTTCGGCGCAATCCCGACGAGCCCGCCGACGATTTGCGGTACGCCGCCCGGGTGCGGCGGGATCTTTGGGCGCATGCGCCAGTCGAGCTCGATCCTGATGGTCGCGTGCACGGCACGCAGCGGGACGCCGACCGGAACGTGTACTTTGAGCTCGCCACAGAATTACTCCCAGAGGTGCAGCGGGTTCTCGAGCGACTTGGCCACAGCGACCGCGTCTCGGTGGCGATCGCCGAGGAACCCATCGGCGAGGCTTGCCAGAACTGCGGGAGCATTGCTGGTCCCGTTCTGCCGACCGTTTGTCCCACGTGCGGTCATCGCGACATCGATCCCTGTCCGAATTGCGGCAGCGAAGTGCCACGCCAGGAGTACGCCGGTCTCAGCGGCGATCTCTTTCAGTGTCCGATCTGCCATCAGCGCGTGCGGCTGCGGATCAATCCAGAGGTCTGGAAGGCGGACGGTACATTGAATGAGCCTGTCGTTGTGACTGAAGATGCCCAGGCATAACAATGGAAATCTCCAGCCATGGGCACATCGCGATCACGCCGCGTGAAATTTGCGAACGACTGCGTGATGTGGCGCGACTGATCAACGGCGTCATGATCCCTGGAACGCCAGTCGCCTTTCCGAGTTACCAGCAGTACCGCGATTTCCTGGCTGCTTGCGCTGAGGGCTTGGGTGTGCACCCGCGGAATCTGCTGATTCGCGGCAGCACGAAGATCGGATTCAGCCTGTCTGCCGACCCGTCTCGCGCGTGGATCGAGATGAGGCCCGACTCCGATCTGGACCTCGCCATCATCGATCCGGATTACTACCACTTCTTCGATCGCGAGATCAGAATGTGGGAACGCAGGCTCGGTAACAAGGCCTTTCGGGGTCCGCAGTTTACGAAGTCCCTGGCACGTCAGAAGCAAAGGGCGTTCTACACGTATCGCTATTTCGATCTTCCCGACATCGCTTGCGAGACGGACCAAAAAAACCGGCTGAAGACGTTGCACGTCGAGGAATGCTGCGGTCTGCCCCGGCCGATTGAAGCCTTCATTTTTCGCGA
>JAHWKJ010000697.1 GCA_019347905.1 Planctomycetota bacterium | reverse complement strand
CCTTGCGCGGGCTTGAAGCTCAGCAATGGCCAGCGCTGCATCCGCCCGGACCGGCCCGCTACCGCACGCTGATCCCCAGCAGCTTTGTGGTGACATTCGACGACCTGCGGCACCAGTTGGCGGTGGCGGATGAAGTGCTGCAGCGCAAGCAGCAGCAGCTCGCGCAGATGAACGATCTCGATCAGCGGTCGCAGGAGCAGCTCGACACGCGGCGGCAGGAGCTGGCCGCCGCCCTGGCCGACGTGGAAACGACGCAGGAAGCCCGCGACGACGCTCTCCTGGGGCTGGACCGCCTGCGCCGCGAGCTCCAGGACGCCCACGCGAATCTCCAGCGTCTGGTCGCCGCCACGAAGAAGCTCGAACAAAGCCTGCCGCACCCCGAGCCGGCGCTCACGTCGGCTGTCGGCGGCCAGTAGGCGGAGGGCGGTCGGCGGGAGGCAGAAGGCAGGCGGCGGAAGCAGCGACTGCGGCCCGTGCGATCTGTCGCTACAATCGCAGTGGGAATGGACCTCCACCGACTTCAGAGCACAATGGTCACCGCCAATCACGACCGCGCCACGCTGGACGACCTCTACGCCACCGAGGGCAAAGCGGAGCTCATCGGCGGGAGGATCGTGCACCTGATGGCCACCGGACGTAGACCGAATCGGGTTTGCGGTCGGATTGTGCGGAGTCTCGACGATTTTTCGGTTGAGTACGGTCGCGGCGAATCGTTCACAGCGACAGTCGCGTTTGCGGTACCGGAGTTGCCGTCGGGCCGCCGGTCGTTTTCCCCCGACGCCTCCTGGTACGACGGCCCATTTCCCGCCAACGAAATGTGGTTCATCGAAGGCCCGCCCACGTTCGCCGCCGAGGTTCGCAGCGAAAGCGACTACGGCCCGGCCGCCGAGGAGGAGATGGCCGAAAAGCGGGCCGATTACTTCACCGCCGGCACCCTGGCCGTCTGGGACGTGAATGTACGGGATGAATGCATCCGCCTGTACCGGCCCGACGACCCGCAAACGCCCCTCGTCTTCCGCCGCGGCGACACCGCCCACGCCGAACCGGCCGTGCCGGGTTGGACCATCGACGTGGACGGCATCTTCGCCTGATCGGAGCAGGCACACCACATATGGCGGGCGCCGAGCAGTATCTGAAGCCGGAGGTGATCCGCACGGTCGCGCGGCTGGACTTGCGCGCGCGGTTCATCGTCGAAGGCTTTCTCGCGGGACTGCACGCCAGCCCGTATCACGGGTTCAGCGTCGAGTTCAGCGAGCACCGCCGCTACACGCAGGGCGACGATCCCAAGGACATCGACTGGCTCGTCTATGCCAAGACCGACCGCTATTACGTCAAGAAATACCAGGCCGAGACGAACATCACCGGCTACCTGCTGATGGACCTCTCGGAGAGCATGGCCTACACATACCGGCAGGAGCTGACCAAGTTCGACTACACGATCTGCCTCGCCGCGGCGCTCGCGTACCTCATGATCCACCAGCAGGACCCCGTGGGGCTGATCGCGTTCGACGAGAAGATTCGCCACAGCCTGCCGGCCCACAGCAAGCGCACGCAACTCGGCAACATCCTGGCGCTGCTCGCAAAGGCGAAGCCGCGGGGGCTGACGGAAGTCGCGCAGAACCTCCGCCGCACGGCCGCGATGATCCGGCACCGTTCGCTCTTGATGATCTTTTCGGATCTGCTGACGGACCCCGATCCGGTGATCGAGAGCCTGCACCTGTTGCGGCACGCAGGGCACGACGTGATCGTGTTTCACGTGCTGGACGAGGCGGAGGTCAGCTTTCCCTTCGACGGCATGGTCGATCTGAAGGATCCCGAGACGGGCGAGAACGTCGTGATCGACGCGGCCGGCATGCGGGCGGATTACCAGGACGCCGTCGGCGAATTGCGCGACCGCTACCGCCGCGAGTGCCTGTCGATGGGCTGCGACTACGTGGGCCTCGACACGAGCCTGCCGTTCGACAAGGCGCTTGTGGAGTACCTCGTGCAGCGTCGGGCGAGGTTTTGAGGGAGGTTGAGAGTCGAGGGTCGAGGGCCAGAAGCACTGGGTCCGAGGGGCCTTACCATCATCGAGATCTCCGCTGGCTCTCGACTCGGCCTCGTCAGCACGGGGTCAGACCCCTTTGCGGATGAGAGGTGGTCCTACGCTCTGCATCGCTCGTCCGCAAAGGGGTCTGACCCCTTCGCGCTACTGCAGCTTGCGAAGTTCCGCCTGCGCCCAATCTGCGAACATTGTGAGGCCGGGGTGGTCGATGGCGGCCATCGCTTCGAGCAACTGGCGAGCGCCCGCCGCATCGCCGCGACCGCGGAGCTGCTCGATCTCCTTCTTCTCCTGGTTCAAGGCCCGCATCTTTCCGGCCAGCCACGTCCACGAGGGATCGCTGCGCCGCGTGCGGCCTGAACCCATCAGCGGAGCGTCGCCCGCGCTCGTGGCCCTGGGCGTTGCGGGCGAGGCCCAGACGGCGAACGCCGTGGGATCCGGCCGGTCCAGGTGTTCCGCCAACGCCTGAGCGACAGCGCTCATATTCGCATAGCGCTCGCTACGGTCGCGGGCCATCATCTTCAGGCAGATCTTTTCCAGATCGGGATCGATCCCGTCGACCAGCTCGCGCGGCGGGACGGGGTCGTCGGTGAGGATTTTGCGAAGCACCGCCGCCATCGAGCCAATGAACGGCAGCGTACCCGTCAACAGCTCATAGCACACCACGCCCAGGCTGTAGACGTCGCTTTG
>JAHWKJ010000158.1 GCA_019347905.1 Planctomycetota bacterium | reverse complement strand
GAGATTGTGAGTCAGCACGAGGCAGCCGATTTCAGCTCGCGCGCGGCGTAGGCCGCGTCCATGAAAGCGTCGCAGGCCGCGGTGTTCTTTCAGGTCAGCGTAGTTCAATTCCACGGTTTGGCTGCGCAGCTTGTAGAGACGCTTCGCTTCGTCGGTTTGCATCCGCAAGCGCAACTCGTCCAGGAATTCCTCGTTTTCCATCCGACTCACGGTGCGCCCTTTGTGCGGCGTGCGCGTGCAGGCGGACTGGCGCGGACAAGCCAGACAATGTTCCGCAGGACAGGTATACAGAGACAGAGTCACCGTGTAATCCGCACGTCGCTGCTGTTTCGTTTTGTCAAACAGCAAGCGGTGGCCCTCCGGGCACTCGTAGGTGTGCTCGTCCGCCAGCCAGCGAAAGGCGCTTTTGGGAAGTTCGGTGTGCTGGTTGTGCTGCCGTTTCTTGCCGTTTTGCCGGCTGAAGTCATTTTCCTGACACGGGCCGTACAAGGTGACCCCGGCGAGGGCGCAGAACGCCAGATGGCGGATCGAGACATAGCCGGAGTCGACCAGAACGTCGGCGGGTTTGCGGCCCACGCTGTCTGACATGCGTTCGAGCATCGGTTCCAGGACGCCGTTATCGTTGATCTGCGGCAGGACTGCGTAGGCGAACACCAACGCCGAATCGAGATCCCGCAGCAACTGCACGCTGTACAAGGGGCGGAACACGTTCAGCTTGTCGCGCGCCAGCACGGCCTCGGGATCGCTGGCGCTGACCAACACTTTCTCGGCCGCTTTGCGGTCGCCGGCTGGCCGCGCGTGGTTGGCCGCCAGCCGCTGCTCCAAGACTTCCGCGGCGCGCTCGTAGCGTGCCTTCTGCTCGCGCAAGCCCGCCTCGGTCCGTGCCAACCAACGCGGCGTCTCGCTCGCGGCTTCACCTTGCTGCAGGCGATCGTCGATGGCTGCACGTCGTTTCCGCAAACGTTCTTCGTTGAACAGCTGACGACGCGAAGCATGCGCGGCCACGCTCGAACTGTCCAAGGCGACGCGCGTCGCCGACGTGACCCCCTCCGCGACCGCCGCGGACAGGACCTGCGCATTCCATTCAGGCAAAAACGGAGCGAGGCGATCGCGGAAGTCGTACAGCCGGGCCCGCGAGGGCTCAAGGCCCATGAGCAACCAGCGCACGGGGCCGCTGTCTCGCACATCCCGAGCCCATTGGGCCGGAGAGGGACGGTTGTTGTGCAATTCGTAAATCACCAGCTTGAGCAACAAATCGGGCCGGAGGGCCTTCTTGCCGACGCCCAGGTAGGACGCAAAGAGAGGATGCAGGTCCAACATCTGCACCGCCGCATCCACACGCCGTGCCAGGTGGTCCGACGGCAGTTGCTGATCCAAGGCCTTCCACTCTTCCGATTCTCTGGTCCACGGTGTCGGAGCAAAGCGGGCCAGCTTCCCAAGGTCGGTAGTTCCTTCTACCATCGTCTCGGCCTCCTTGCCTGGCGGATCGCAGAGTGGGTTGTGCGACCATTACTCTGCTCCAAACTCGCCAAAGCATCGAGGCCAGCTTCTTTCCCCGGTCACTCCAAGCGCCCCAAAAAACGAGACGGTCTGTTCACCGGGCTTTTCTGCTGGCTTGAGCCCTGCCGGCATGGCTGAAGCCAGCGGGCACCGAAAAGCCTCGTGAACGAGGCTCGGCGGAATAGCGGGTCAACAGGCCCCTCCGGCGTAAAACGCCGGGGCTAAGACCGCTGCGCGGCAAAGGGCCGTAGAACGGCCCTGAAGCATCACGTGGGTTCGACCGCACTGGCTGAGGGCGCAGCGGGCGGTAGAATTCCGGGGACGCCTCTTCCGCTCGTTTCTTCCGCGATCCTCCGCGCGCGAGCCGCAGGGCGTAAGGTCTCGGGTAAACCGGCGGCTCACGCCGCCCGGCTCGCTGCCTACTGCCTACTGCCTTCCGCCCCATGCCCGCTGCCGTGCCGACGCCGTCTGCGACTTCTCGCGTGCTCAGGCTGCGGCGGCGGCGAGACCTGCGGGCGGTGCCGCTGCATTTCGGCCGCCGGCGTTACTGGGCCGTCAAGGATCCTGTTTCGCTCCGGTACTACCAGCTTCGCGACGAGGAGTACCGCATCCTGCAGATGCTCGATGGCTCGGTGAGCCTCGACGATATCAAGGATCGCTTCGAGCGGGAGTTCGCACCCCGGCGGCTGAGCCTCTCGCAGCTCCAGTCGTTCATCGGCATGCTGCACCACGAGGGGCTGATTGTCGCCGACGCGCCGGGGCAGGGCGACCAGCTTCTCGACATCAGCCGCAAGAACCGCCGCCGCCGGCTGCTGGGGCAGTTCAGTAACCTGTTGGCAATCCGGTTCCGCGGACTCGACCCCGAGCGGTTCCTCGACTGGCTGCACCCAAAGGTGCGGTGGGTGTTTTCGCCGGGGGCGGTGGCGGCGTGTGTGCTGCTGGTGCTGGCGGCGCTGGGCATGGTTGCCGTGCACTTCGACGCCGTCATGGCCGACATGCCAGACTTCGAAGCGTTCTTCGCGTTCCGGAACGTCGTGCTGATGCTCATCGTGGTGGCCGTGACAAAGATTCTGCACGAGATCGGGCACGGCATCGCCTGCAAGCACTTCGGCGGCGAATGCCACGAGATGGGCCTCATGTTCCTGGTCTTCACACCCTGCCTGTACTGCAACGTCTCCGACGCCTGGATGCTGCCCAATAAGTGGCACCGCATCGCGATCAGCGGAGCCGGCATGTACGTCGAGATCGTGCTGGCGTCGATCGCCACGCTGTTATGGCTTGCCAGCGAGCCGGGGCTGCTCAACGCGCTGTGCCTCAACGTGATGTTCGTCTGCTCGGTCAGCACGGTGCTGTTCAACGGCAATCCGCTGCTCAGGTACGACGGCTATTACATGCTGGCCGATCTCGTCGAGGTGCCGAACCTTCGCCAGCAGGCCGGCGCCGTCATCCGGCAGTGGCTGGGGCGGTTCTTTCTGGGGACCGACCTGGAGAACCCGCGCGTGCTGCCCGAACGTCACCGCGGCTGGCTGGCGCTGTATGCGGTGGCCTCGACGGTCTACCGCTTCATCGTGGTGTTTGCGATCCTGTGGTTTGTGCACGGGGCGCTCAAGCCGCACCGGCTGGAAGTGCTGGCGCAGATGCTGGCGGTGGTCGTCGTGGGGGGCATGCTTGTCGCGCCCGCCGTGCGCACGGTTCGCTTCCTTCGCGATCCCTTGAGGACCCGACAGGTGAAATGGTCTCGTCTGCTGGTGCGCGGCGGCCTCGTGGCTGCCTTTCTCGTCGCCCTGTGCTTCATCCCGCTGCCGTACCGCGTGACGGTGCCGGTGATCATCGAGCCGCAGGACGCGCGGCGCGTGTACGTCTCCGTCGGCGGCACGCTCATCGAAGCGGTTCCGGCCGGCACTGTGGTCGACGAGCCGGGCGTTGACGTGGTCGGCCGGCTGCGGAACCTCGAGATCGACCGGGAGATCGCCGAGCTGGAAGGAAGCTTCAACGTCCAGGAGAAGCTGGTCGAGAACCTTCGCCGCCGCGCGCTGGCCGGCGACGGCGAGGCCTCCGACCAGCTCCCCGCCGCCCGCGAGATCCTCGACGACATCAACAAGCGGCTCGTGCAGCGAAAGGAAGATCGCGAGCGGCTGACGCTCACGGCACCCATTCGCGGAACAGTGCTGCCGCCCCGCTACACGCACCGCCAGGCGGCCGACGGCGAACTGCCGGAGTGGAGCGGCACGCCGCTCGACCCGGAAAACATCGGCGGCTTTATGAAACCCGGGACGACGTTCTGTCTCGTCGGCGACCCCCGGAAGCTGGAAGCGGTGCTGGTGGTCGATCAGTCGGAGATGGAGTTCGTTCGCGAGGACCAGCGGGTGCGGCTGCACCTGGATGAGACGCCGGGCGAGGTGCTGTGGGGCACGATCCACGAGATTGCCGCCACGGATTTGAAGGTCGCTCCCGAAGAGCTGGCGCGCCACGAGGACCTGCCGACACGGCCGGACCAGAGGGGCGTGATGAAGCCGGTCAGCACGTCGTACCAGGTGCGCGTGAAGCTCGACGAGCACCACCAGCCGCTGCTTCTGCGGGCGTCGGGTTACGCGAAGATTCACGCCCGGCCGCAGACGGCCGCCCGCCGCCTCGTCCGCTACCTCAGCCGCACGTTTCGCTTCGAGCTGTGAGCGGAAGGGGTCAGACCCGTTTGCGGTTCACCCGTGTGCCATGTTCTGAATCGCGCGTCCGCAAAGGGGTCTGACCCCGTCGGCGTTCAATCGAGCAAATCGGGCTCGGGCAGTTCGCGGAGTTCCGCGTCACCCGCACCGGTGGCTGTGGGTGTCGCCGCGCGGCGCTCGACGCTGAACATTTCCAGCGGGCTCGGGCGCTCCAGCGGCGTCGTCAGCGGCACGACCCAATCGGCGTGGGCCAGGTTGCGATCGACCTCCAGCAGGTCAACGGCCGGGTCGATCAACTGCTGCGGCTCGCGGCCGTTTAAGGCGGCCGCGATATCCGCTCGGGCTTCCACGGGCGTGTAGCCGGCTTCGCGAACGCGGTGCGCCAGAAAGTGGGCGAATTGCAGCGTCATGTCGGGCTTGGTGGCCATCGACTTGATCTGCCGGTCGTTGAGGACGTTCTCCGCCGGATCCTTGAGATCGACCGTCGCGCCCCTGGAGTCGAAGGCCGCAAACTGCAGGAAGCGCGTGTAGCGACCAGTCAACTCGTCGGGACGGATTCGCATCTCCCAGACGAATTCGATGCCTTCCTTCGTCAGCACGCCGAGCCGGGCGCGGGCGGGGTCTTTCGAGCGCAGCTTCATGTGCCAGGCGAAGCGGTGGCCTTCTTCGGTCCAGCTTACATTGCCTGGATAGAGGAAATGCCGGAAGGGGACCAGCACCTGCATCAGCACATAGCTGCCGAGCAGGGCCACCACGACCTTCTGACGTGTCGTTGCGGGCCTCACAGCGGTGCCGCCGTTCGCCGCCGCAAGAGTCTCCCGACGCCGCTTTCCGCGTCTGCCGGTGTCGTCCGCCGCGTCGGCCTCGGCCTTCCCCACCATCAGCCCCTCGGGGGGGCAGAACATCAAGGTCGCCGCCACCATGAACCACGGAAAGATGCCGATCAAAAACAGGTTGTCGTTCACAAAATGGAACAGCACGCACACCACGAAGGCTGGAATCAGCGTCTTCCGCCACAGCAGGAACGGCACGATCAACAGGTCGAGCAGCAAGCCCCCGTACACGAAGAACCACACGACCGGCTCGGAAACCGTGGTACGGAATCGGTCGTCAAGCCACATTCGCATCGGCTCTCCGGCCAGCCAGTCGCTGTTGAGCTTGGCGATGCCGCCGTAGAAGTACGCCACGCCGATCTGAAACCGCAGGAGCCAGAGCGCCCAGGTCGGCGCCGTCGTCGAGCGGAGCGACGGTTTCCGTAGCGCATCGAGCGAGACCGCCCGGTGCGCCGGGATGAAGATCGTCAGGCCGCTGATCAGCGAAATCAGGTAAAAGTGATTGAGGTAGTTCGTCTCATCCAGCAGAAAGACGTAGGTGAACCCCACGAAGAACAGCGCCGCCGCCACGCGGTAGAACAGCCCGGCGGCAATCATCACCGCCAGCACGCCCAGCGCGTAAAAGTGGTAATACATCCCGTCGCCGGGCCACGGCTTGACCCACTCGAAGCCGTAGTAGCCGAAGTAGAACTCGGGCTGCATGTACAGTCGTTCGAGCCGCGTGCCGCTCACGTAGCGGACGACCTCCCACAACATCACCGCGCCGAAGGCGATGCGGAAGAAAACCAGCAACCCCAGATCGACCGGCTCGAACAAGCGGGCCGTGAGGCGGTCCAGGAGCATGCGCCGCTGCGAGGACGGCTTCATCGCCGCTGGGGCGGAAAGCTCCGAAGCGGCGGCGGAGGGTGGAGAAGTGGCCATCAGCTCTGTGTGTGAAGACCGCGGCGGACCGGCGAACAGCTTCCTGCGAGTTCGCCGGGCACAATCTCGACGCAGAACTCCGTGTCCGCTTCGAGCACCCATCTTACCCCCGGCCGCCGGCGCGCGAAAGAGGCGCTCCGTTTTCGGGGCGGAAGCGGGAGTGGCGGGCTTTTGCACGCGACATTAGAATGACGCGGCAAGGTATACGCTCGATTGACCCGTCCCCGCAGCCGACTACAATCGCCTGTTCCCGCTGAAACGGCGTTTCAGCGGCCGACCATTGCATGACAGCTACGGAGCTTTGACGCGTGCAAGTTGCCATCACCTGCCGTCACGGGACCATTCGGGACGAGGTCCGGGACCAGATCCGCGCGAAGGCGGAGCGGCTGCTGACGTATTTTGAGCGGGTGACGGCAATCGAAGTCACCATCAACTTCGAGAACGACCAGATCACCGTCGAGATCGTGCTCGACGCCGAACACAAGCGGAATTTCGTCGCCCGCGATACGGGCACCGACGTGCTGGGCTCGTTCGACCGGGCCCTGCACAAGATGGAGCCGCAGCTCAAGCGCTACAAGCAGAAAATCCAGGACCATCGCCGCGACCGTTCGCTGAACGAGCTGGCCGCCGGCGAGCCGCCGGAAGCCGAAGACGAAGAACTGGACGAAGAGTGACAGAGCCTCACGGCTGGCGTGGAGGTTTGCCATCCGGCAGGCGGCCCGTGCGCCCCAGGAGCGATAGATGAAACTGACCGACTTTGTGGTTCCCGAGGCGATCCTGCCGGATCTCAAGGTCGACTCGAAGGAAAGCGCCATCCGGGCCATGGTGGGCGGTTTGCGAACCGCCGGCGCCATCGGCGCGGCGGACGAAGACGGCATTGTCGCAGCCATCCTGAAGCGCGAAGAGCTGGGCTCGACGGGCATCGGCAAGGGCGTGGCGGTGCCGCACACCAAACATCCGTCGGTGGACCGTCTGGTGGCGACGGTGGCCCTCACCCGCGAGGGCGTCGACTTCGCCAGCCTCGACGGCGAGCCGGTGCACATCCTGTTTCTTCTGGTCTCACCGCCGGATCGTCCCGGCGATCACCTGCGCGGGCTCGAGAACATCTCGCGGCACCTGCGCAACGAAAACTTCTGCAGTTTCCTGAAGCAGTCCGGCACGCGCGAAGACGTGGTGGAGCTGCTGCGCGAAGCCGACGACAACAAGCTGGATTAGCCGCTCCATACGGCAACGGCAGGCACACGCGTTTAGCCGCGACTCGAAGAGGAGCGCGGGCGTGTGTCGCCCCCGCGCCCGCGCTAACGAACGGGGTCAGACCCCTTTGCGGACGAGCGATGGAGAACATGGGAAAGACGTGTGAGCCGCAAAGGGGTCTGACCCCTTCCCGCGGAAGACGGAACGAATCGAGGCCGAACCGGTGAAGCGGCGGGAAGTGACTGTCGTACTGGATGACGGGCTGCATCTGCGGCCGTTGTCGCAGATTGCGCAGTTGGCGCGGACGTTTCCGTGCCGGATTCACCTCGTCAACGGTCAGCAGCGCGTGGACGCCAAGGAAGTCTTCGACCTCCTGACGCTCAGCGCCAACCAGGGCACTGTGCTCACGCTCGAGGCCGACGGCGACGGGGAGGACGAGGCGATTGGGCAGCTTGCCGCGCTGTTCGCGACGAATTTCGAGGAGGCGGAAACGGGACCCGCGGAATGCTGATCAAGCGCGGCATCGCCGTCTCGCCGGGAGTGATCGCCGGTCCGGCCCTGGTGCTGGGATCGGAGGACTTCCGCATCCCGAACCACTTCGTGAGCGTCGACGCCGTCGAGACCGAAGTGGGCCGCTTCCGGACCGCGCTGGACGCCGTCGCCCGCGAGCTGGGGGACAACGAGCAACTCGCCGGCGAGCAGCTCGGCAAGCAATACGCCCAGATCTTCGCCGCCCATCTGGAGATGGCCCGCGATCCCGGCCTCTCGTCCGAGGTGGAGAACCTCATCCGCAAGCGCTGCTATTCGCCGGAGTTTGCCTCGAGCTACGTGCTGGGGCGGCGGGCGAAGGTCCTGCAGAACCTCGACAATCACTTTCTGCGCGAACGCGCCGCCGACGTGTTCGACCTCAAGAAGCGGATCCTCAGCCATCTCCTGGGCGAACGCCGCGAGGAACTCGCGCACCTGACGGCCCCGGTGATCGTGCTGGCCCACAACCTCACGCCCGGCGAGACCGCCCGCCTCAACCGCGACAGCAACCATTTCGTGCTGGGCTTCGCCACGGAAGTCGGCGGCCCCACCAGCCACACGGCCATTATCGCGGGGGCGCTGGAGATTCCGGCCGTCGTCGGCTTGGGCAACTTTCTCTCCGACGTCTCGGGCGGAGAGACCGTGATCATCGACGGCAACCACGGCGAAGTGATTATCGATCCCGATGAGGAAACCCTCGCCCGCTTTCGCGATTCCGAGGCCCGCTTCCGCACGGTCGTCGAGCGGCTGGAGTCGCTGTACACGCTCGAATCCAAGAGCCGCGACGGCACCCGCATCTTCCTCATGGGCAACATCGAGTTCCCGGAGGAAGTCGACCACTGCACGCAGCGCGGGGCCGACGGCATCGGCCTGTACCGCACCGAGTTTCTGTACCTGCAGACGCGGCGCGAGCCGACCGAGAAGGACCACTACAACGCCTACCGCCGCGTTGTGGCGGCCTTCCCCGACAAGCCGGTGGTCATCCGCACGCTCGACCTGGGGGCCGACAAGGTCGCGCCCTTTTACGGGCGGCGGACGCGCGATCCGGAACCCGGATCGGTGCTGGGCCTGCGGAGCATCCGCCTGAGCCTCAAGAATCTGCCGTTGTTCAAGACCCAGCTCAGGGCTATTCTGCGAGCGGCCGTCGAGGGCGACGTCCGGGTCATGTTTCCGCTGATTTCCTCGCTGATGGAACTGCGGCACGCCCGCATGGTGCTCTCCGACGTGATGGAGGACCTGGAGGAACAGGGCATCCCCTTCAAGCGGGACATTCAGGTGGGCATGATGGTCGAGGTGCCGGCCGCGGTTGTGCTGGCCGACGATTTCGCCCGCGAGGTGGACTTTTTCTCGATCGGCACCAACGATCTGATCCAATACACTCTGGCGGTGGACCGTTCGGACCCCGCGGTCGCCAGCCTGTACAGTTCGGGGGATCCGGCGATTCTGCGGTTGCTCCGTTCGGTGGTCGAAGCCGGGCGAAGGCACGACGTGGCCGTCACCGTCTGCGGGCAGATGAGCTCCGAGCCGATCTACCTGCCGCTGTTGGTGGGGCTGGGCCTCAGGCAGTTGAGCGTCACCCCGCACGCCTTGCCGGAGTTGAAAGAGGTTCTGCGAAACATCACGATCGAGCACGCGGAGCAGATCGCGGCCCACGCGTTAACGCTGGAGCTGGCCCGGGACGTGGAAAGCTTCCTGCGCGGGGAACTGCGACGCATGTGTCCGGATCTTGTTTTGTGACCTGTCAATGAATCAGCCGCGGTAGCGGCGTGAGGTTTCAGCCGCGGTAGCGGCGTGAGAACGTAGCCCACGGCGAAAGCCGTGGGGAGCCGGGTAAGAGATGGTTGGCCGCAGCCCCGGCAGGGGCGACAGAAGGGTCAGCCTCTGTCGCCCCTGCCGGGGCTTTGGAGAGATTTCACCACGTTTCCCCACGGCTTGCGCCGTGGGCTACATTCTGCCGCCGCTACCGCGGCTTAGGCAGAACCACTGCGAACACACCGAATCAACCACATTGTCTGAGACATCCGGCCATTCCGTTGTGAACACCCTCGCCAGCTCGTTGGACGTCGAACCGTCCATCGGCGGCGGGATGGCCATCGTGAATCCACTCGTTTCCAATCCGGAACTGGTGCGCATTCGTTTCTCGCAGGCAGCGGAGCCGGAACGTCTGGGGCATGTCCCCGACGAGAGTCACTTGTCCCCTGCCGAGCTTTTGCCGCGAACGTGCGGCATTCCATGCAACACGCACGTTCGCTTCGCGATCGCGGCGCCTCCCGCCGGCCCTGTACCGGAACCGCTCCGGTCCGCCGGTGCGCACGCGCGGCCGCCCGATGCTCCGCATCGATGGACTGCCCCCGAAGTGCGTCCCCGCCGGCACGGCACGCGACCGTCTTCACCCGCGCCCAAGTCCGCCGAGGTGAGACGCGAACGTAAAGGCCGCTCACATGGCGGCGAACTTTGCGCGCAGCCGGGCCGCTCGCGACCAAAAGCTCTCGCAGAAACGAACCCCGGTGGATCTCCGGTCGGCAGCGGATGCCGGCCGCGCTTTCCGGGGCAGCGCACCGTTCGTCTCATCCGACGAAAGGTGACCCATGAAGAAAGAAATGCTGATCAACGTCCTCCAGCCGGAGGAAAGCCGCATCGCCATCGTTGAGGACGGAGTCCTCGAAGAGCTCTATGTCGAGCGGCAGAGCCAGGAGAATTACGTCGGGAACATCTACAAGGGCAAGGTGGTCAACATCGAGCCCAGCATCCAGGCCGCCTTCGTCGATTTCGGCGTCGGCCGCAACGGCTTCCTGCACGTCAGCGACGTCGAATACCAGTACTACAAGCACCTGACTGACGGCAAAGGCGAACCGTCCGACGACGAGGACGACGATGAGCCGCGGCGCGGTCCGCGCGGCCGCGGTCCCCGCCGGGGGTTCAACGACCGCAGCCCCCGCCACAAGCCGCCCATTCAGGACATCTTCCAGCGCGGCAGCGAAGTCCTGGTGCAGGTCATCAAGGAAGGCCTGGGCACCAAAGGCCCGACGCTCTCGACCTACATCAGCATTCCCGGGCGATACCTGGTGCTGATGCCGGGCCTGCAGCGGGTGGGCGTCAGCCGCAAGATCGGTGACGACGACGAGCGCCGCAAGCTCCGCCGCGCCCTCAACGATCTCGATCCGCCCAAGGGCCTGGGGTTCATCATCCGGACGGCCGGGCTGGAGCGCAGCCGCACCGATCTCAAGCGCGACCTCAATTACCTCGTGCGGCTGTGGCGGGTGATCGTGCGGCGGCTGGAAAAGCAGCCGGCCCCCATCGACATCTACGAAGACAGCGACATGATCACCCGCACGATCCGCGACATCTACACCAGCGAGATCGATTCGGTCACGATCGACCAGCCGGAAGCCTTCGAGCGGGCCCGCGAATTCATGAAGATCGTGATGCCCAAGCACGTCGACCGCGTGCAGCTTTACGCCGGCAAAGAGCCGCTGTTCAACCGCTACAAGATCGAGGAAGTAATCGCCCGCAGCCAGAGCCGGCACGTCCCACTCAGGGGGGGCGGGTCGGGGGGCCGCGACCAGCCCGCGGCCGGGGG
>JAHWKJ010000157.1:2631-11252 GCA_019347905.1 Planctomycetota bacterium | reverse complement strand
TCAGCCGGACGTATTCGGAGTTGGCGTCGATCAGGTTGCCCTCCGCGTCGAGGACCACAAAGCCGGTGGCTGTCGTTTCGACCAGCGTGCGGTACTTCTGCTCGCTGGCCAGCAGGGCCTCGCGGGCGCGGCGGCTTTCGGTGATATCGCGCAGAAACGCACTGAAGGAGTCGCCGTTCGCTGAGCGGACGGGCGTCACCGACAGCTCGACGGGAAACTCTTCGCCTCCCCGCCGGAGCGCCGCAATCTCGAACCTCTTGTTGAGCACAGCTCCCTGGCCTGTCAGGCGGTAGTGCTCCAGGCCGTGACGGAACGGCTCGCGGTATCGTTCCGGGACGATCACTTCCTCCAGCGGCCGGCCCAGCACCTCGTCGCGCGTCCAGCCGAACATCTTCTCCGCCTGCGCGTTCCAGTCGGTGATTGCGCCGTCTGCGTCGGCGGAGACGACCGCGTCGAGTGCGTTCTCGATGATCAGCCGCGTGCGCTCGCGGCTCTCCCGCAACTCGCTCTCCAGGCGATGCGTGGCCAGGGCCATTTCGATCGTGGTGTGCAGCTCGCGCTGGTCGAAGGGCTTGAGGACGTAGCCGAACGGTCCTGTGGCCTTCGCGCGCTCGATCGTGCTGCGGTCGACCTGCGCCGTGAGATAGACGACCGGCAGATGCAGGTCCTCGCGGATGCGGCCGGCCGCCTCGATGCCGTCCATCTCGCCTTTGAGGCGGATGTCCATCAGCACCAGATCCGGCCGATGGGCGCGGGCGAGCTCGAGCGCCTCCTCCGCGGAGGCGGTTAGCGCCGGCACCGTAAACCCCAGGCCTTCCAGGCACAGCTTGAGATCCCGGGCCACGATGCCCTGGTCTTCGACGATGAGAATCCGCGTCATGCGCGCTGGTCCCTCGGATCGCGAGCGGCAAACGAGAGCATGAACCGCGTCCCGTGCGACCGGTTCAGTTCCAGTTCCCCCCCAAGCTGATCGGCCAGCGTGCACACGAGCTGCAGGCCGAGCGATTCGGTGTGGCGGAAGTCGACGTGTGCGGGGAAGCCGACGCCATTGTCGGCGACGGTGAGTCGGTGGCCGCCGTCGCCGTCGCCGTGCAGTTCGATGCGGAGTTCGGCGGGGCGGCCGTCGGGAAAGGCGTACTTCAGGCTGTTGAGCACCAGTTCGTTGATGATCAGGCCACAGGGAATGGCGGTATCGATGCCGAACTGCACTTCGCACACATCGACGGTGAGCGCCGTACCCTGGCCGAACGAGCGCACGAGCGCGGCCGCCAGATTCCGCGCATACTGGCCGAAGTCGATGCGGGCCAGGTCGTGCGACTGGTACAGCTCCTGGTGGATGCGGGCCATGGCGGCGATGCGGTTCTGGCTTTCCTCCAGCGCGTGCACGATGGCGGGATCCGCGATGCTGGCACACTGCAGCCTCAAGAGGCTGGAGACGAGCTGCAGGTTGTTCTTCACGCGGTGATGGATTTCCTTCAGCAGCACCTCTTTCTCCGCCAGCGACTGCGCCAGTTCCGCCGTGCGCAGGTGAACCTGCTCTTCCAGCTCGTCGCGGCTGCGGCGCAAGGTTTCTTCGGCCTGTTTGCGGTGCGTGATGTCGAAGGCCACGCCCTGGAGAAAGAGCGGCCGGCCGAATTCGTCGCGGACCAGCTTGGCTTCGCCGTGGACCCACACCACGTGTCCGTCGCGTGCGAGGAAGCGGTACTCCGATTGGAAGTGCGCACCGGTAGCGCAGGTGCGGGAGAACTCTTTGTGCCAGCGCTCGCGGTCTTCGGGATGAAGCTGCGTGAACCACAGGATCGGGTTCTCGAGCCACTCCCGCTGCGAGAAGCCGAGCAGCTTCTCGATCTGCGGACTGACGTACAACTCGCGGACGTCGCCGTCGAGCGAGGCCATGAAGGTGACGGCCGGGATCTCCTCGACCAGCGTGCGATAGCGGGCCTGGGCGCGGCGAAGCTCGCTCTCGATTTCGCGGTGCCGAACGTCGGCCCCCGAACGATCCGGCCGCCCATCGATGGCGTCGCCACTGCGCGGCGCCGCCTCTGCGCGCCACGGCCCGGTGTGACGCGGCACGTCGTCCACGGCCGGCATGGCCATCCCCGCGAGGGCCGCAACGGCCTCCTCGAAGCTCAGCTCCGTTGGACTGTCGAGCAGCGATGTGGTGCTGTTGGACGACATTCTGGTTCAAAGCCAGTTTGCCGCGACTCGACAGAGGAGCGCTTTGGCGAGAGCGCTCCTCTAGCGAGTCGCGGCTAAACGCTTTCGGATTTCGTCATTCGGATTTCCCTCGACCTCTCCACTCCGGCTCCTTGTTCTGCGAGGCCAGCGTGAAGCGGCGCAGGGCGCGGACCGTGCGGCCGTAGATGGCGATCGCGCTGGACGACAGCTTCGCGCCCGGCGGCTCGTCCATGTGCGGCATGAACTTGTCGGGATAGCCGGGCATCGTGCAACCGATGCATATTCCGCCCACGTTGGGGCAGCCGCCGATGCCGTTCATCCAGCCGCGCTTCCCCACGTTGCACTGCACGACCGGGCCCCAGCAGCCCAGCTTCACGATGCACTTGGGCGAGCCGTACGCTTGGGCGAAGTCGGCCTGCTCGTAGTAGCCGGCCCGGTCGCAGCACTCGTGCAGCGTCTGGGGGAACAGCCATGTCGGCCGCAACTGCTCGTCGAGCGATATCATCGGCGCCTGCCCGGCGGCCTGCCACAACAGGTACAACAGCGTCTCCATGAAGTTGTCCGGCTGCACGGGGCAGCCCGGCACGCAGACGATGGGCGCGCCCCCCACGCTCTTGAAGTCCCAGCCCAGGTAGTCCGGCAGTCCCATGCAGCCGGTGGGGTTGTCCTGCATGGCGTGGATGCCGCCGTAGGTCGCACAGGTGCCGGCCGCGACGACGGCCCATGCCTTCGGGGCCAGGCGGTCGATCCAGTCGCAGGTGAGGATCGGCTGCCCGGTGGCCGGATCGGTGCCCATCGCGGCCCAGTAGCCTTCGGACTTGTTTCGCTCGTTGGGAATGGAGCCTTCGACGACGAGGATGAAGGGTGCTGCCAGTTGCCCCGCGGCCGCCCTGTGCCACAGCTCGAGGAACTCGTCGCCGGTTTCGTAGGCGAGGACCGGGTTGTGGAAGTGGACCTTCGGAACGCCCGGGATGCCCCCCAGCACCAGGTCTTCGAGGCTCGGTTGTGTCGCGGCGGTCATGGAGATGGTATCGCCGTCGCAGCCCAGGGCCGCCGTCAGCCAGAGGATGTGCATCTCCTCGACGGGCTGCGGCTTCATAGCAGATTGTTCGCGACCAACGGCCGTCCCGGACATAACGTTCTCCGGCACTGGTGCCTGTCTCCCCTTTCGAAGGCTGCTAACCGGCCGCACCGTCGAGCACGGCGCCTAGCGCGTCGATGGACACAGGCTTGACGAGGTAATGGTCGAAGCCGGCCTGGCGGGCGGCCAGACGGTCTTCTTCATCACCGTAGCCCGTGAGGGCGACCAGCAGCACGTCGTCGAATCCGGAAAGCTGCCGCAGGCGCTCGGCCACCTCATAGCCGTTCATTCCGGGCAGGCCAATATCGAGCAGAACCACCTCCGGCCGGAAGCTCTGCGCGACTTCAATGGCTTCCAGCCCGCTATGGGCCCGCGCCACTTCGTGTCCCCAGACCGACTGGAGCAGAAGTTCGCTCATGCGCGCCGAGGCCGTGTTGTCGTCCACAACCAGGATCCGCCGCGGCCCGGCTGGCGGCGAGGGCGAATGGGCCGGGGTTGCTGGTTCTGCGAGAGGCGTTTGCGGCCGGTGCGCTACGGGCAGCGTGACGACAAACTCGCTCCCCCGCCCGGGGCCGTCGCTGCGCGCCTCGACAGTTCCGCCGTGCATCTGGACGAGGTTCTGCACCAGCGTCAGTCCGATGCCCAGGCCTCCCTGCGAGCGCTCGAGCGAGTAGTCGGCCTGCGAGAAGAGGTCGAAGACGTGCGGCAGCCAGTCCGCCGCAATGCCGATGCCTTCATCCTGCACACGGACCACAACCGCTCCGTCCACCCCCCCGCCGAATGCGGACTCGTCTGCCTGTCTCCGCCCTTGACTAAGGCGAGGCTCGTCTGCCTGACACCCCCCCTTAATAAGGGGGGGCTGGGGGGGGTCGCCAACCCGCTCGGCCGCCAACCGCACCCGGCTGCCCTCCGGTGAGAACTTCGCCGCGTTGTTCAGCAGGTTCGAGAACACCTGCGTCAGCCGAACAGGATCGGCATCCAGCACGACCGCTTCCTGAGGCAGCGCGAGCTCGAGTTTGTGCCGCCGCTCGTCGAACAGCGGCTGCGCCATTTCCGCCGCCCGCGCCACGACCGTCTTCAGCTCGACTGGCTGTCTGCGGAGTTCGATGCGGCCGCGCGTGATGCGGGAGACGTCCAGGAGGTCGTCGACCAGCCGCGCCACGTGCGCCACCTGTTCGCGCATCGTCGTCACGATGTCCGCGTGCTCGTCGCCGCTGAGCAGCTCCAGTCCGGTGCGGATCGGCGCGAGCGGATTGCGCAGCTCGTGAGCCAGCATGGCCAGGAACTCGTCCTTGCGGCGGTGCGCCTCTTCGAGCTCGCGCGCTCGCTCTTCCAGCGCCCGTTGGAGCCGGCGGCGCTCGCTCACGTCGCGGAACACCAGCACCACTCCCAGCAGCGTCTGATCGTCGTCGCGGATGGGGGCGGCACTGTCGTCGATCGGCCGCTCGACCCCGTCTCTCGCGATGAGCAGCGTGTGATTCGCCAGCCCGACAATCATCCCTTCGGCCAGCACGCGCGCGACCGGGCTGTCGACCGGACTGCGCGTGCGCTCGTTGACGATCTGAAACACTTCGTCGAGCGGCCGGCCGGCCGCCTCGGACTCGCTCCAGCCGGTCAGCTCCTCGGCGATGGGGTTCATCAACAGGACGCGGCCGTCGGCGCTCGTCGCGACGACCGCATCGCCGATGCTGCGCAGCGTCGTGGCCAGCCATTGGCGGCTGTTGCGCAGCTCCTGCTCGAGCCGGTGCTTGTGCGCGGCCATCTGAATGGCCGTGTGCAGCTCGCGCTCGTCGAAAGGTTTGAGCACATAGCCGAACGGCTCGGTGATCTTCGCCCGCTGCAGCGTGCTCTCGTCGGCGTGGGCGGTGAGGTAGACGACCGGAATCTGGTGCCGCTCGCGGATGATGGCGGCCGCCTCGACGCCGTCCATGGGCCCGCGGAGCGAGATGTCCATCAGCACCAGCTCGGGCCGGTGACTCTCGACGGCATCGAGCGCGTCGCCGCCGGTGGCGACGGTCGCCGCCACGTCATATCCCAGGCGCTCCAGCGTCATCCGCAGGTCGCGAGCGACGATGGCCTCGTCTTCGACGACCAGGATCCGGGCGCCAGGCATCACTCGTTTCCTCTCGGCAAAGATCAGCCACCCGCCGACCAGTCTCTGCCGTCCCGATACGGCACGACCACTCGAACCGGCGCGGCCGCACTTCCAGGAGGCTGGCCGCCTGCGACACGACACGCTGCCGTCAGTGAACAGGCAATTAGACACGCCGCTGCGCAGTTCCTCAAGGTGAGCACGCTCGGGATCCGGAAGCCCCCGATGGCCGGTGCGACAACTTGCCAGAGACCGATGCTTTATCAGTGGCAATTAGTGGAGATGAGTGTTCCTTGCTTTCTGCCGAGCTTACTGCGCTTCGCTTTCCTGCTTTCAGCGGGCCGACGCGCCGGCCAGACGGTGCACGGCCCGCCACTCGTCCGCGGTGACGGGCTGGATCGACAGCCGCGAGCCGCGGGCGAGTACCAGCATGCCGGCCGTGGCCTCATCGGCCCGCAGCGCGTCGCGCGAAACCGGCTGCGGAAACTTCTGAATCAGCCGCACGTCGACCATGTACCACGTGGGGTCGTCGGGGTCGCTCTTCGGGTCGAAGTGCTTCGCCTGCTTGTCGAAGGCCGTGTGGTCGGGGTAGCCGGCGCGGACGACTTCCATCGTGCCGTAGATGCCCATCGGATCGGCACTGCTGTAGTAGAGAAACACGCGGTCGCCGACCTGGACCTCATCGCGCAGGAAGTTGCGCGCCTGGTAATTGCGGACGCCGTCCCAGAAGGTCGTGCGCTCCGGCTCCGCCGCCAGGTCGTCGATTGAGTACGCCGTCGGCTCCGACTTGAACAGCCAGTAATGCCGCGGGCGCGACTTCGGTGCGGATCGTTTCGGAATGGAATAGCCCTTTCACCCAATGATCTCGTGGATCGGTTCACCGTAGTCGATGTCGAGCCGTTTCTGGCCCGGGACCGCCAGCCGCCGCGGGTCGAGGCCCAACTGGTGTAAGAGCGTGGCATGCACGTCAGTGACGTAGTGGCGGTGCTCGACGGCGTGGAAGCCCAGATCGTCGGTCGCGCCGTGGACGAGGCCGCCCTTGAGGCCGCCGCCGGCCATCCACACGGAGAAGCCATACGGGTGATGGTCGCGGCCGTTGGAACGTTCGGAGCCGGGCGTGCGGCCGAATTCCGTCGCCCACACCACGAGTGTTTCGTCCAAGAGGCCGCGGCGCTGGAGGTCTTTGAGCAGCCCGGCGATGGGGCGGTCGACCTGGGCGCACATCTTCTGGTGGTTGTCCTTGAGATTGGAGTGCGCGTCCCACGAGCCGCCCCCGCCGCCGCCGTGATAGATCTGCACGAAGCGTACGCCGCGCTCGACGAGCCTGCGGGCGACGAGACTCTGCCGCGCCACTGTGCCCGCCGCGGGGTCATTGAGGCCGTACAGGTTGTGCGTTTCCGCCGTCTCGTCTTCGAGCCGCACGACCTCCGGCACCGACATCTGCATGCGAAACGCCAGCTCGTAGGCTTTCACCCGCGCCCGCAGGGCCGCGTCGGCGGGATACTCGACGCCTGCCAACTGATTCAGTCGCTCCAGGAGATCGAGCTGGCTGCGGCGCTCTTCCACGGTGACGGTATTCCCCGGCGTGCCGAAGGGCAGCGGGGCGGCCGGATCGAGGGCCAGCTCGACGCCCGAGTGCTCCGGTCCGAGATAGCTGCCGTCGTGCGTGCCCACGCCGCCGCAGCAGTCTCCCGGCGGCTGTCCCATGACGACGAACTGCGGCAGGTTGTTGCCCGCCGATCCCAGCCCGTAGTGCACCCACGAGCCGATCGAGGGATAAAACCCGTCGAAGATGTGCCGTCCGGTGTGGAACTGCAATTGGGCGGCGTGGTCGTTGTCGGTGGTCCACATCGAGCGGATGACGGCGATGTCATCGATGCAGCCGCCGACGTGCGGCCACCAGTCGCTGACCTCGATGCCGCTCATCCCGCGCTTACGAAAAGCCACCTGCGTGGGATACAGCGTGGGCATCAGGTCGCGCGGCACGCCGGCGAAGTCGCGGACGTTCTTGCGATAGAAGGGCGAATCGACGACGGCTCCCTTGTAGGGCGATTCGTCGATCGTCTTGCCGGCGTATTGATCGAGCGCCGGCTTCGGGTCGAAGCTCTCCAGATGGCTGGTTCCGCCGAGCATGAAGAACCAGATGACGCTTTTGGCTCTAGGCGCGTCGTGGGGTTGGCCAACCACCCCCCCTGGCCCCCCCTTAGTAAGGGGGGGAACTGCCGTAGGCTCGTCGGCGCGGGCGATGCCATCCTGGTGCAGCATCGCCCCGAGTGCGAGGCCGGTGAAGCCCATGCCGGAATCGGCGAGGAAGGCGCGGCGATTGATGCGTCCGCAGGGAAAGGGATGTTGCATGGCAGCGTCTCATTCCAAAACCACTGAGGACGAGCGACATCAAAGCGGATGCTTGGCAGAAAGCTGGTGGGCAGAAAGATTCAGCCATCCGACATCTTCAGCGGATGGTCACGAAGTCGTTGTGATTGTACAGCACCAGGAGCAGGTTTTCGCGGGCGCGCTGCCGCGGGTCGGGTGCTGGCGGGCGTTTCGCGCCGCCTGTACCGGCGAACGGCGTGCGGGTCGGGTGTTGAAGCAATTCCGTGTGCTCGGTCAGGAAACGCTCGCAGGCGATGCGTTCCTCGTTCGTCGGCGCGCGGCTCAGCACGCTTTCAAACGCGGTGACGACGAACCCCGCTTCGCCGCCAGGCTCGCCCGATGCCGCCGCTTCCGCGCTCAACGTCGCCGCGAGTGCTCGGGCGCGGTCGATCGCCAGCCCGCTGTTGAACAACGCCAGCGACTGTTGCGGCACCACGCTTTCGCGACGCCGGTAACACTGATTGGGATCGGCGGCGTCGAATAACTCCAGCAGCTTCATCTTCTCGTTCGGCGTCAGCCGGAAATACAGGCTGCGGCGGAAGACGGTCTGCCCCTCGCTTTCCGGAGTCTCCGGTCCGCCCGGCGAGATGTCGAGCGCGCCGGACGTGGCGAGCACGCTGTCGCGGACGATTTCGGCCTCCATGCGCCGCGAGTTCATCCGCCACAGGTAACGGTTGTCGGGATCGACGTGCTGATTCCGGCGAGCGGGGGGCGTCAGCCCCCCGATTTCCACGGCGGGGGAGGCCGCTTCCACGGCCGGGGAGGCCGCGCGGGTTGTGCGAATCGGGGGGTTGATACCCCCCGCTCGCCTGTCGATCGCGTGGCCCCCGCTGGAGACCATGCGGTACGTGCTCGACAGCACGATCATCCGGTGCAGCGGCTTCATCCGCCAATCGT
>JAHWKJ010000157.1:0-2531 GCA_019347905.1 Planctomycetota bacterium | reverse complement strand
CGGTACGTGCTCGACAGCACGATCATCCGGTGCAGCGGCTTCATCCGCCAATCGTTCGCGATCAGCTCGGCGGCCAGCCAGTCGAGCAGTTCGGGGTGCGACGGCTGCTTGCCGTTCAGACCCAAGTTGGCGACCGATTCCACCAGCGGCTCGCCGAAGTGCCGCATCCAGATGTGGTTGACGGCGACGCGGGCCGTGCGGGGGTTCTCGGGACTGGCGATCCAGCGGGCGAGGGCGAGTCGGCGGCCGGTGCTGGTCGCGGGATAGACCTCGCCCAGCGGCTGATAAGTGCCGTCGGCGGTGTCGCGGGCAGCGACGGCTTTCTCGAGCGCCTGCTTTGCCTCAGCGAGCTTCGTTGCGGCATTCGAGCCGGAAGCGTCAGCGCCCGGAGTTTCCGCTTCCAGCACCGCACGTTCGGCGATGGCGACAGCGACGGATTTTTCGGCGCGGCCGGCGGCGAGGGCGAGTTGCTCAAAACTCGTCCCTTGCTGGCGCGGCGGGCTATGGTACTTCGCCTGCTCGGCGGCGACGCGGGCATCGAGAGCGGCCAACTCAGCCTGGCGGATTTCGCGGTCCTTCTCGGCGAGTGCAACGGCGCGCAGCGCCTGCTGGTGCGCGAGGCGGAGGCTCTCCAAGGTGGGGGCCAGCTCCGAAAGTTCCACATCGAGGAACTCGGCGACGCCACTGTGGACCCAGAGGGCGAAGCGGCCGTCGCGGCGGGCCAGCGGTAACTGGTAGTCGAGCTTGTGCTCGCCGTTCAGTCGGATCGAGAGCTTCCCGCCCCGGGCTTCGGCTTCGAGCGTCGTCTCCTCGCCGACCTTCAGCGAGGTTTTGACAATTGCCTCGGGCGGATAGACCTGCCGGCCGCCTTCGCGGTGAAAGGCCTGCACGCTTTGGGCGGCGTCGCCGGTGCTGGTGTAGACATCCTGTGAATGGCCCTGATCGACGTAATCGAAGCTGAAGCCGACCGAACGGTAATTCCCGGGCCGCAGCGTGCGGTAGCGGAGCGTGACGCGGAAGTCAGGCGGGTGGTTCTCGTTCGTGACGACCGTCGCGAAGTTGTCGACCTTCGTTTGCGCGAGATGCCCGCCCCGCCACTGCCAGTCGCCGCTGATGATCTGCCAGCGTTCGCTCTTCTCCGCGAAATCATCCTTCAGAAATGGTGCCGGACCGGCGGCGGACGCTTCGCCGCGCGCCACGCGGGCCGCGAAGTCATCGAGCGTCCGCTGCGACTCGGCCGCCTTCGTCCGTGCCAGTGCAATCGCCCGCTCAGCCTCACTGATCCGCTCGCGGGCGAGCGCCAGCCGGCCTGCAATCAACGCATCCCGTAACTCGGGATAATACGCCTTCGGCGGCAGGGCGATTGCCTCAACCGCCAACTCAGGGCCGCCCAGAGCCGATGGCACAGCGGGCGAAACGACGCGCTCCTTGAGCGGCTGACGGCTATCGCCGCGGCGGTAGACGTAAGTCGGGGCATCGAGCCGGCTGTCATAAACGCGCGCGAGGCCGTCGAGCGGAATCTCGCCGAACTTCGGATCCTTCTGCGTGCCGACGGCCGGATCCAGGAGGTCGGTCCGCACGTCGTGCGGCTCGAAGAACGCCCGGAAGGCGTAATACTCCTCCTGCGGCACGGGATCGTACTTGTGATCGTGGCAGCGAGCGCAGCGGAGCGTGAGGCCCAGAAACGCCTGCGCCGTGTGCTCGATCGTCTCGAACAGCCACACGTCGCGGTCGAACTTGTACCAGTTGCGACCCAGATAGCCCGTCGCCCGCAGCACGTCGGGATCGGTCGGCGCCACCTCATCGCCGGCGAGCATCTCCACGACCATGCGGTCGTAGCCCTTGTCCCCATTGAGCGAATCGACGATCCAGTCCCGCCAGCGCCAGATGTGCCGCTGCGAATAGCGGATCTCGTTCCCGCCGCGACTGCCGTACCAGTCGCTGTACCGCCAGACGTCCATCCAATGCCGCCCCCAGCGCTGCCCGTACTCGGGCCGGGCAAGCAATTCATCGACGACGCGCTCGTAAGCGTGCGGCGAAGCGTCGTTCAGAAACGCATGCAGCTCGTCGCGCGTCGGCGGCAATCCAACGAGATCGAGGAACATGCGCCGCAGCCACACCGAACGCTCCGCCTCAGGTCGCGGCACAAGCCCCCGCCGTTCGTGTTCCGCGGAGATGAACCCATCGATCGCATTCCGCCCCCACGCGGTGTTCTGGACGGCGGGAACCTGCGGACGCTCGATGGGCCGGTACGACCACCACGTGCGCGGATCCGGCTGCGGCTCTTCATCCGCGGGAGACTTCGCGCCCTCCGTCACCCAGGCCCGCAGCAGCGCGACGTCCGCTTCCGAAAGCGCCGCCCCCTGATCCTCCGGCGGCATGCGAAAGCCGGCTTCCCCCGTGACCACCTGGATCAGCAGACTTTCGTCCGCCTTCCCCGGCACGACGGCAGCCCCGCTCAGCCCGCCCTTGCGAATCGCGGCCCCCGTATCCAGCCGCAACTCCGACTGCTGCTTGAACGCCCCATGGCA
>JAHWKJ010000156.1 GCA_019347905.1 Planctomycetota bacterium | reverse complement strand
TGCCAACTCGCACCGAGCCACAACGACCTGCCGCCGCGAAGCGGTTTAGTTCAACCAGTGTTTATCCGACACTGTGCCAAATAACGTGCGCACGTTATCCGGCGCGCAGGTCGTCGAAATCCGCGGGGCTTTGGACGCCGCGGCCGCCGCGATTGAGGACATGCGTGTAAATCATGGTCGTCCGAACGTCGCTGTGGCCAAGGAGTTCCTGCACCGTGCGTATGTCGTAGCCGGCCTCGATCAGATGTGTCGCAAACGAGTGCCGAAACGTGTGGGCCGTCACCCGCTTCCAAGTATCGCTCTTGCGCGCGGCGGCGCGAATTGCTCGCGAAACGGCGGACTCGTGCAGGTGATGGCGTCGGCGAACGCCGCTGCGCGGATCGGTACTGATGCCGGATGCGGGGAACACGTACTTCCAGCGGATTCCACCGCCGCCGCACCGGAAAGTCAAGGGCCTGACGGCGTCGAGCAGCGCGAGCGGCGCGCCGTACCGCCGCAAGTCAGCGCTTCGACGGGGCGGAGCCTCTCGAGGGTCGAGGGTCGAGAGGCGGAAGAAGTCACGGAAACCTGGCCTCATCCCCACGTCGTCGACCGTCACTGTCTTGCACTGCGGACTAACATGCAGCGAATACCACCGCATCCGGAAACGGCATGGTATGATCCCGGGTCATGTCCACGAGATACGTCAAGACGCCAACGTCGCGGTGCCGCCTCGGTGTGGCGCGAGGCGACGTGACGCCGCCGGTCGGCGTTTACCATCGCTTCTGGGGGGCCGCGTCGCACGACCGCGCGACCGGCGTGCATCGGCCGCTGACGGCGACGGTGCTGGCGTTCTCGGGGCTTGACGAATGCGACGCGGAGCCGTTCGTCCTCGTCGCCATCGATCATTGCCTGCTGCGGCCACGCGAGATGGATGCACTGCTGGCGGAGACCGCTCGTCGGGCCGGCACTAAGGCGGAGCATATCACGTTCGCCTTCTCGCACACGCATTCCGGCGGCAATCTGTGCCGCGATCGCAGCGATTTGCCGGGCGGCGAATTGATCGGTCCGTATCTCGATGAGCTCCCGGCGACGATCGCCGCGGCGATTGCCCGCGCGATCGAGCAGGTGAGCCCCGCGACGGCCACCTACGGGACCGCAAACTGTGCGATGGCGGCTGACCGCGACTATTTCGATGAGGACCTGGACCGCTATGTGTGCGGCTTCAACCCGGATGGAGCGGCCGGCTTTCCCGTGAAAGTCGTTCGCTTCACCGGCGAGAGCGGCGGCCTCATCGCCACCGTTGTCAACTACCCCTGCCACGCGACGACGCTGGCGTGGGAAAACACGCTCATCAGCCCGGACTACATCGGCGCGCTCCGCGAGACCGTCGAGCGTGAGACTTCGGCACCGTGCGTGTTCCTGCCCGCGCCCTGCGGCGATGTCGGGCCGGTTGTCGGCTTTGTCGGCGATGTCGAGACAGCCGAGCGCAACGGCCGCCAGGCCGGCTTTGCGGCTCTGGGCGCGTTCGAAGCGCTGCCGCCGCCCGCGCACGACTTTCATTACGCGGGAGCGGTACTCTCCGGTGCCACGCTGGGCACATGGCAGCATCGCCCGCTTTCGGCCAAGCGGTCCGCAGCGGCGGCGACTTTCCGGCACGAGGACGTCACGATCCCGCTGCCGCTGCGCGACGACCTGCCGACGGTTGTCGAGGCCGAGGCGGAGCTGTCCAGACTGCTTGCGGAGGAAGCTTCCGCGCGCTCAGGCGGCGATCTCGAAGCCGCCGTTCGCTTGCGGGCGCTGGCCGAGCGCAGCCGCCGCCTGCTGGAGCGCATTCGCCCGCTGCCGACCGGCAGTGCCTATCCCTATGCCGTGCGGCTCGTGCGGCTGGGCGATGCGGTGTGGGTGTTTGTCGAAGGTGAGCCGTACTTTGCCCTGCAGCTCGAACTGGAACGGCGGCACCCGGACGTTCCGCTCATTGTCGTGCCGCTGGCCAACGGCGCGCGGTGCAGCTATCTTCCGCCGCGGGAGTGCTACGGCCGGCCGCTGTATCAGGCCGAAGTCGCGCTGCTGGCCGCCGGCTGCCTGGAACAGGCGATCGAAGTCACCAGCGCACACATCGGTTCGCTTCGATGATCGCGATCACGCCGCTCCCATCCGAACGAGCCACGCACGCCCGCTATCTCGTCCTGGCCCTGTTGTGCGCTGCCGCCTGCGCCGCCTACCTGTGCCGCAACTCGCTGGGTGTCGTCGTGGCCGACGGTCGGCTGCTCCGCGATCTGGGGATCACGAAGACGCAGGCCGGCTGGGCGATGTCGGCGTTCTACTGGAGTTACGCCGTGTTTCAACTGCCCGGCGGCTGGGCAGGCCACCGCTGGGGCAGCCGCGCCGTGCTGCCGCTGTTTGCCCTGTGCTGGGCCGCCGCCACCGCCGCGGTCGGCCTGGCCCAAGGTCTGGTGCTGCTGCTTGCGGCACAGCTCATCAATGGTGCGGGCCAGGCCGGACTGTTTCCGAATGCCGCCCAAAGCCTCGCCTCGTGGTTTCCCGTTCGGCGGCGGGCGCTTGCCTGTGGCTTGCTGGCGGCATTCATGTCAATCGGCGGCGCGCTGGCACTGACGCTCACCGGCGGTTTGCTGACCGTGACGAGCTGGCGCTGGATCTTCGTGTTGCTGGCGCTGCCCAGCCTGGTCTGGGCGCTGTGGTTTGCCTGGTGGTTCAGGAATCGGCCACAAGAGCACGCGGCGGTCAACGACGGCGAACTGGCGCTCCTTGCCCGCGACAAGGCTCTGGCAGACGAGAGCGCGACAGCCAACTCATCGCAAGAGGACGGTAGTGTGGATTTAAATCCACACTACCCCGCGAATGAGCCGCCGCCGCTTCCCTGGATGCGTCTTGTGCGCAGCCGGTCGCTGTGGCTGATCTGCGGTCAGCAGTTCTTCCGCGCGGCGGGCTACATCTTCTACGCCACGTGGTTTCCGACATTCCTGAAAGAGACGCGCGGCATCGAGACGGCGAAGCTGGGTTTCCTGGCGAGTCTGCCGCTGTTGGCGGTGGTGGCCGGCTCCTCGATCGGCGGCGTGCTGATCGACTGGGTCCATGCACGGACGGGCCAACGCCGCTGGAGCCGTCACGCGGTGGCGGTGGTCAGCATGCTCTGCTGCGGCGCGCTCATCGCCGCCGCGTATGCCGCGGAAAGCGCCGCCATGGCCATCGGCCTGATCACGGCCGGGTCCTTCTGCTCGGCGGTGGCCGGCCCGTGCAGCTACGCCGTCACGATCGACAAGAGCGGCCCCTACATCCCGCTGATCTTCGCCGTGATGAACATGTCCGGCAACGTGGGCGCCGCAGTGTGCCCGATCGCCGTCGAGCGCCTCGTGGTGCTGGCCGGCGACTGGAACGCGGCATTGATCCTCTTCAGCGGCATCTACGCCGGCGCCGCCCTGTGCTGGGCGCTCCTGCCGCCAGCCGGCACGATCCCCGACGAAGCCGGTCCGAGTTGACCCGCCCAGCCGACCGGCCACAACACGTCATGCCCGCGCTCCCCCCATTTTCTTCTGTCATACACTCCACATCGATTGCAGATTGTTCAGTGGAGAACTCCAGGGCCGAGACCCCTGCTGACCACCGATCGCTGCCCGCAAACTGTGAGCCCGCGGCGTGCAACAGCTTCGCCAGGCGCTGAAGGAACACGGCGACGCCTGACGCCAGAGCACCCGTGCCCTTCGACGGCGAAGGGGTCGCTAAGGGGGATCGGCCGGCGCCCCGTCCGACAACCTCTCGCCAGACACAGGTGGGCCAACGTCGTCTGCCGGCGCCGGCTCGCCCGCCAATGCCTCACGGGGCTGGTCCGGCGCCGTCGTCGACAGCCGCCTCACTTCCTGCCCCGCCCGCGGCCACAGCGTCTCGATCATCTCCAGCACCGAGGCGGCCTCGCAGGCCTCGGCGCGCAATTCCTCCGGCAGGTCGTTCGAGGTGAATGGGCCGGGGCGACCCCGCGCCAGCCAGTCGTCGTAAGACGCCAGCCATACCGAGAGCCGCATTTCGTTCGAATCGTCAACGGTCATCAGTTGGCCTCTAATCGGCGCCGAATTCCTTCAGCGCCTGGCGGAGCTGCTGAATCGCGCGCGTCCACAGTTTCCGCGCCGCTTCGTCGCTGCATCGGATCTGGTCACCGATCTCCCGAAATGAGAGCTTCTGGCTGTGCCGCAATTCAATGACCTTGCGGTAAGATTCCGGCAACGCGGCCAGCGCTTGTTGAACGGCGGCCGCTCGTTCGGTGGCCGACATCACGTGACTGGGCGTCTCTTCGTCCAGCACAGGTTCCGAATGGGCGTCATCAGAATCGGCCTTGCTGAGGGAAATTTCCAGCGTCCGCCGCCGCTTTCCCGTCTGATACTGCCGGATCGCAGCACCCAGTTCGTTCACCAGGATCTGCCGCAACCAGCCGCGCCACTCCCGTTCGCTCGCCCCGCGGAACTCGCCGAATTTCCGCCGCGCTTCCAGAAAAGTCTCCTGCACCAGGTCCGATGCATCCAGCTTCCCCCGCAGCTCGCCCGGCAGCTCGCGGTGGGCAATCATCAACAGATACTTGTCGTAAACGTGCAGCACCCGACCCAGCGCGGGCGAAGCGCCCGCCCTCGCAGCGCGCAGATCGTCCTCGAGCTGCGGCTCGGCAGGCGTGGGATCGACCATGACGGACCTCATCCGAATCACCCACTCTAACCTTTGCTGCACGCAGGGTGTCGCAGAAACTGCGGCAAAGCGGCCGTCCAAGCTTGAATCCGTGGGGCTTGTCCACCCCGTCGCCACACTCGCGGACCAAGGTCCAGCGAGCCGTCCGCCAATTCACCAGATGCCGTGGCGCAGTAAACCGGACGCGAAATTCCGTCAAAAAAGATCTGGCATCCGTAAAGGGCCCCGCCATCTCCCCCGACCGGGGGATCGCAGGAGCTTGCCGCATCGCAGTTTGCGTCGACGCCGGATTGCGCAGCCGGGAAAACTAAAAAAAATTCGCGTCCGGTTTTCCCCGAGACCGCATCTGGTTACTTGTCGGACACACCTGACTGCACCTCAGTGATTCACGGAGCCGCACGAAGCCCTCCCACCGCCTGACCCCGCCTCACCCGTCGGGCAACATCCGCTGACATTTTGAAGAACAACCGCGGCCGGCTCGGCCCGCGCTCCCGGTACGCGCCCACTGGTTCGCCGATCGGTCACCCTCAAACTCGCAACCCCTCAACCAAACACACCCCAATGCTGCTGTCGCCCCGCACATTCTGGCGCAACTTCTTCGCCTCCCGCCCCCCCCGCCGCACGAGGAACAGCCGCGGAAGCCTCGCCGCGAAGCGCACGGCATGGCAAAGCCCGGTCGCCGTCGCCGTGGAACGGCTGGAGGATCGGACGCTGCTTTCGGCCGTGGTCGCGACCGGCCAGCCGGAGTACGAACCGGGTCAAGTGGTCGAGATCTCCGCGAGCGGCTTCCAGGCGGGGGAGACGATCGAGTTTATGGTGCTCGCGGCAGGCTCCGATCCGTCGACAGCGGAACTCTGGCAGGTCTCAGATGGCGGCGCGGCCGATATCGATGGGGCGGTTAACGAGGTGGTCGTGTCGTTCTGGGAATTGCCGGAGGCCGCCGCGGATGGGCAGTCTTACGACATCTCTGTGCGCGGGCTGACGGATGCCGGGACGGCGCAGACGCAGATCACGACGGTCGTCGTCGCGTCGAAGGCGACGGTCCAGACCGACAAACTGGACTACATGCCGATGGAGACGGCGGTCATCACGGCGAGCGGCTTCGGCGTCGGCGAGGCGGTCGAGTTCCAGGTGCTCCACATCGACGGCACCCCGAACACCGGCCATGGCCACGACCCCTGGCAGGTGATCGACGGCAGCACGAGCGATCTGGATGGACACGTCGACGGCAACGTCACGACGACCTGGTACGTTCACGAAGACGACAGCCTCGGCGCCGCGTTCGGGCTTTCGGCCGCAGGCCTCACGTCAGAGACGTCCGCTTGGACGAGTTTCACAGATGGGAATGACGGGCTGCCTAGCGGATCGCTCCTGGTCTCCGACGATTTTAGTTCAGGGTTCGGCGCGGACTGGCTTAACTTCCGATACAACGCGGATGGGACGCCCTGGGCCACCATTTATCCCGATGCGGTCATTACAGACTCCGGGGCGGCCGACCCGCCGAGCGCACCATACGCCGTAATGCTCAACGGCTGGCATGAGTCGCTCTATTCAAGGTCTATCGACCTGAGAGGATACACGACCGGGGCGATCGTCTATGACGTGCAAGCGGGTGGAAACCGCTCCGCGCCGGATCCAGAAGATCATCTGACGCTCGAATACGTCGGTGCGTCCGGGGGACACACGCTGAGAAGAGAGCAGATCTCGCACTTCGGCTCAACCAGGGAGTGGCATCGGCATGTGGTGTATCTTCCCGAAGACGCGTTCCACCAGTTTTTTAAGTTGGGTTTCAGCGCCACGGACTCCGACCAAGTTTGGGTTCGGACTGGATTTCTTTCCGGATACTGGGCGCCAGACGATCACTGGTTCATCGACAACGTCCAGCTTTATGTGAACGCGCCTCCGGCGATTACTCTTACCGGACCAGAGGGGACGGTCCTCAGCTCCACGCACCCCACGTTCTCGTGGGGCATCTCGGACATCGACGGGAACGTCACTTCGGCCTCGGTCAAGGTGACTAAGGACGGGGCAGAGGTTTATTCCCGGAGCTACACGGGCAACGTCTCGAACGAGAGCTTCGCCCTGAACCCGTTTGATCTCGGCTCCTACGTCATTACGATTAGCGCCCGGGACGCGGCCGGGGCGACTTCCTCCGAGTCCCGGACCGTCAACGTCATCAACACGCCGCCGAATGCCGTCCTGAGCGTTGCCACGCCTCCAGAGAGCCGACTCGAAGGCTCTGCAATTACGTTCGACGCGAGCGGCTCGACCGATTTCGAAGCGAAGCAGGTGAGGATAACGCCGGACCAGGGGCCTGTCGTCACCTATGACTTAAGCGCGCTGACCTTCGTCTGGAACTTCGGCGACGGCACCCTCGCCAGGGGCCTGTCAACCTCCCACGCCTACGCCGACAACGGCACCTACACCGCGAGGCTGACTGTCGTCGATGCTCACGGCGACGTCTCCGTCGCGACTCAGACGGTCGTTGTGGAAAACGTCGTCCCGGCGGTCACCGCCTCCGCGCCCACCTCCGTAAATGAGGCGGCCCCGTTCGAGCTGACCGTCTCCGGCCCGGTCGACCCCGGCCGGGACGAGACGGCCCTCACCGTCGACTGGGGCGACGGGATCACGGAGACGTTCGCCTCCGGCGGGGTGCTGCGCCACGTCTACCGCGACGGCGGCGTCCGCCGCACCGTCCGAGTCTTCCACTCCGACGAGGACGCCACTTACTCGGGCGAGGACGTCACCGACGTCGACGTGCTGAACGCCGCACCGGTCGTCACCCTGCCGGCCTTCTTCACCGCCCAGGCCGGCGGGCAGATCTTCTTCGCCCCGACGGTCGTCGATAGCCCGAGCGACACGCTCACCTACGCCTGGGAGTTCGGCGATGACACGTACCGGTCCGGGGCGGACCTGGATGCCGTGTTTCACGCCTACGCCGCCGACGGCGTCTATCCCGTCTCGCTGACCGTGACGGACAGTGACGGGCTCTCGACCACCGTCACGTCTCAGGTCGTGATCGGATCGCCCGTCTCGTTCACGGCCGCGTCGCAGACGGTCGGCGAGGGCGGGTCGGTCACAATCACGGCCCACCTGGAAAGCGCGACCGCTCTTGGCCATGACGTCGTGATCCCGCTCGTCGTCAGCGGTGCGTCCGCCGACTACTCGCTCTCCGCCGCCCAGATAATCATCGCCGCCGGGTCGTTATCCGGTTCGGTCACACTCGGGGCCCGGCAGGACCCGCTCGACGAGGACGATGAGGAGTTGATCGTCCGGATGGGGCTGCCGACCGGGGCCAGCCACGGGGCGGTGGCCGAGCAGCGGGTCACGGTTGTGGACGACGATGCGAAGCCGACGGTGTTCTTCACGTCTCGGAGCCGGACCGTCGACGAGGGGCTCGGCACCCTCGTCCTGACAGCCGGCCTCTCGGCCGCCTCGGGCCGGGACGTCGTCGTACCCGTCTCTCTCTCCGGCACCGCCCTCGCCGGGGAGGATTACGCCCTGCCGGGCCGGCTTGAGATCGTGATCGCGGCCGGGTCGCTGACCGGCAGCCTGGAGCTGCGGCTCATCGACGACAGTCGGATGGAGGGGGCCGAGACGATCCTCGTTTCGATGCTCGCGTCGGGACAGGCGGACCTCTCAACGGAGGCGGCCCGGCCGACCTCGGTGTCGTTCATCATCCCGCAGAACGACGCCCCGGTCGTGTCGCTCGACTCCGCTTACCGTCTTACGGCGGAGGGCGTGCCGGCCATCTATGTCCGGGCCCGACTGTCGCGGATCTCGGAGGAGCGAATCACGGTCCCCTTCACGATCTCCGGCACGGCGTCGAACGGCCTCGACTACGAAATCGCCACCTCGTCGCTCGTGTTTTTGCCGGGGGCGGACGAGGCGAGCGTCGTCGTGACGATCACGGACGACCAACTCGTTGAGGGGACGGAGAACGTCCTGATCGAGCTCTCGGCTCCGGCGAATGCGATCTTGGGGCCTTCGCAGGCGGTGCTGACGGACATCCTTGACAACGACATCGTGCGGGTGTCGTTCGAGCCGGGGTCCGTCACGGAGTGGGAGGGGGGCGTCGTCCCGGTCAAGGTGAAGCTGTCGAACGCCTCGACGAAATCCGTGACGGTTCCGATCCTCGTCTCCGGCACGGCCGCGGACGGCAACGACTTCACGCTGAGCACGACGCAGCTCGTGCTGTCGGCCGAGGCGACCGAAGGCCTCGTCTATGTGACGCTCACGGACGACGCGGCGAACGAGCCGCCGGAATGGCTGTACCTGTCATTCGGTGACATCGTCGGAGGCGTTCCCGGCGAGCAGACGACCAAGGCGATAACGATCAGCGACAACGACCCGCTCGTCAGCCTCTCCCCGTCGAGTCGCTCGATCACGGAGGGCGGCGGGACGGTCCGGTTCATGGTTTCCTTGTCGTCCGCGACAAATCACGACGTGACGGTCCCGCTCCAGTACAGCGGGGCGGCGCGCCGCGGGACGGACTACGACGGCTCCCTGTCGGTCGTTATCCCGGAAGGATCGATGTCCGCCCAGTTCACCCTGACGATCACGGACGACGCGGAGATCGAACCGGCCGAGACGATCGACGTCGCCCTCGGCGCCCCGGCCGGCGGCGTCCTCGGCCGGCCGAATGCCGTCAGCCTGGCGCTGCAGGACAACGACAAGCCGTCCGTCTATTGGGACGTGCAGTCGCGCACCGTGGCCGAAGAGGACGGCACGGCGACGCTGACCGTCAGGCTGTCTCAGCCGGCGTTCTCGGACGTCAGCGTGGTGTTCGAAGTTGCGAGTCAGGAGGCCGCCGCGGGGTCCGATTACCGGGCCGAACAGCTAAGCGCCCTCATCCCCCAAGGGCAAACCACGGCGTCGTTCCTGGTTCTGATTCTCAACGACGACGTCCAGGAGCCGACGGAGTCGTTCACGGTCTCGATCACTTCGGCCACGGGTGCCGCGCTCCCCGCCGATCCGTCCCTGCGGCGGGCGACGGTCACGGTCCTTGACTCCGACAAGCTCTCCGCGGCCGAGGTGGATGCGGTCAATCAACAAGTGACCAGCTCGATTCAAAAAGGCGGTGGTGCGTTCCCCTTTTCCCTACCGGCGATCGAACTTCAAATCGCCCAAGGCCTGCCCTCACTAGTACCGAGTCCCGTACTCGTCGATAGGATTTTGCAGGTTGCCGGCACCGTCTCGTCGCCGCCGTGGTCGCTGGGCCCCTGGACTTTGCAGTGGCTTCGCGAGGAATATCCCGGCCCTGACGTTCCGCTGTATATCAACAGTGATGCGGTGGCACACGACTGGGAATTCAAGACCGACCAATTCCTGGGGAATTGGGCCGTGGCCATGGGCCAGAAGTTCGTAGCCGCGTGGTTGGGCAGCCAAATCGCGGACCTTATGATCTGGAGGGCCGATTATTCCTTCGGGGACAATATCTTCGGGGTCACCGGGATCACCATCAGATCCACTCCGGACCCTTTATTGTACTCTGCCGTAAAGGGTGTGATTTCCATTGCGACCGAGGAGGCACTGGATGCGATCAAGGCGAAGGAAAACCTCACCTGGAAACGGCCGACGCGAACGGGAACCAGATCCTCGACTTCGGCGAGGGGCAGTGGGTCGCCGCGGGCGGCACGGACACGTCGGTTAATCAGCCGTTCCGGATCCCGTTCGTCGCCCCGGCGAACTACATGATGATCACCCCGTCCTCAACGGTGGTTTCCAAGCTGATCGAGATCAAGGCGTTCGAGCGAAACGCGGAAGGGATCCGCAACGCGGACCGCCGCTACCTGACGGCCGTCGGCGTCCCCGACCGGCCGCTGGCCCTGTGGGAGTTCGTCGCCGACGCCGCCGACGGCGATGGGGGCGCCGCCCGGCTCTTCGGCAAGGAGACGCAGCTCTACAACACGGTCGCCATGACCGCGTCGGCCTTCGAGGCGCGGGCCGGCGGGCTGCCGTTCGCTTTCCTCGCCGACGTCGCGATCGAGGACATCGCCCACAAGATCGCCTCCCCCGACGCCTCCCTCGACCTGACCCGGGAGCCGGTGGTCGCCAACATCCTCCGCGGAATCTCGGTCCGCACCGGTGTCACTTTCAGCGACGCCGAGATCGCCTCCCTGAGCGCAGCAATAGCCCACGCCAACCGACTCATCGAGCAGATCGCGTTGGCGGGGTCGCGGTCCTACCTCGACGCGGTGGTGAAGGTGCAGCAAGTGGCGCAGGGCGAGTTCTCGGCCACGTTGGCCCAGTTTGCCAGGGGCCATCTCACGGCGGCGCAGCTCCAGACCACGACGGGCAAACTTAGCCAGGCGGTGGCGGCGACCCGGGCGTTCAACGTCCTCCCGGTCTACCTGGGAGCGTTCTCCGCCACGGTCGCTGAGGGCGACGGGGGCGACACCTACCTGGAGTTCACCGTGGTCCCGTACGGCGACCCGGCGCTCCCGGTCAGCGTCGAGTACCGGACGGTCGCCGGCACGGCGGCCGAAGGGTCCGATTACGAAGCCTCGGCCGGCACCCTGACCTGGGCGGCCGGGGACACGAGTCCACAGATTGTCCGCGTCCGAGTACTCGGCGACACCACGCCCGAGGCCGG
>JAHWKJ010000696.1 GCA_019347905.1 Planctomycetota bacterium | reverse complement strand
CTCAAGCACGATGTGGAATTGGCTGTGGAGGGCCTGCCCGAGGGCTGGACCGGCAGCGCCACGACGGTCTTCGCCGACGAATACAAGCCGCCGCGCGGTGCGTTCGGTCACAAAACGTTTCTGACGATCACCGCGCCGGAAGACGCAGCGGTGGGGGGTATGGCCGAGTTTCGAGTCGTCGGCCGCGCCCGCTCTGAGGCCGGCGAGATCGTCCGCACGGCTCAGCCGCTCACGCTGTATCTCTGGCAGGAGCCGAATCGTTTCCGCCCCAGTCCCGTTTCGCGGGCGGTCGTCGCGCGGCCGCAGGGTGTGGCGGTCGCAGCCGTCCGCGAGGAGGTTGCGGGCCGCGCGGGTCAGACGGTGAATCTCCCGCTGCGGATCGTTCGCGGGCCGGCGGACGGCGGCGGCGTGAAACTTTCGGTCAACCGCGCCGGCACGCACTTCCGCTGCGGCTTCGGCCCGCCGGTGGATGTCGCGATGAAAGACGGGGAGCTGATGGCGGCGTTCACGATCCCGGCGTCCCTCAAGCCCGGCCGCAGCTACGATCTTCTCCTCGCCGACGCCTGGTCCAGCGAGACCCGCAAAGGCCTGCCCGGCCCCTGCACGCGGCCGATCTCGATCCGCGTCGAGCCGTGAGCCGCCGGAGGGTTGCCGCAAGAAGGCCCGGAGGGTTGCCGCAAGAAGGCACAGAAGGCGCAAAAGAAGAGCAGCTTTCGAAGCTGTGCCAGCTTTTTTGCGGTTTCTGCGCCTCTTTGCGGCAATCAGTCGTCGCCGTTGCGGCCGTCGGCTGCCTCGTTGCGGCGCAGCAGGCGGGACATTTCTGGGCGCATCCAGCGGCGGCAGAGTTCCGTCATGGGGATCTTCTGGCGGGCCGCCTCGGCTCGGATCGCCTTCCAGTCCGACAAGGAAATGAAAATGGAAATCTGCTTGCGAATTTCGAGCGGCTTCATCGGTTGTCTTCCACGTGTGAAGGCTCACGAGCCGTGTCCGCCAGCGGGTAGGGTGCGTCCGGCGGAATGGCAGCGGCCGCCTTGGTGATGGCTTCCTCGCGGCGTTTGCGGCGTCGCTCGCGGCGGCGGCGCTGCGGCTCGTCCAGGTCGTCGAAGTCATCGAGATCGTCGAACGCCGCATCGCGGAAAGCCGGCGGCACAAAGCTGTCGGCGTCGTCGGCGTCACCCCAGGAGAAGCGTGCTTCGCGAACCATCGGTGGCTCCCGGCGTTGAAAGACAAGCCGGAACGGGGGCCTCCCTGCGTGCCGACATCCTGCGGCGACCCCGTTCCGGCGGCGGCATCCTGCCGAGGCTTGGCGCCGCTTCCCTGCGGCCTTTTCGTTCGAGTGTGTCGTTTGACGTGCGACGGCCACCATTGTAATATACACACGTTCATTACTCAAGCGCGAAGTGTCAGATTCGTTCAGAATTCTTGGAATCGAAGCCGGGCGCTTGTGGTCCCGCGCAGTTATGGGGCAGCGAGAGAGCTATGACGGAACGAGTTACGAAGCCGACGGCGGCAGACTGGGCGCAGGCCGCCGAGACGTGGTGCCTGCGCACCGGCTGGGATGCGGGGGAATTGGCGCGGCGGGCCGGTGTGTCGCGGACGACGGTGCATCACTTGCGCACGGGTGCGACGCGCAATCCGCACTTGGCGACGCTTGGGCGGCTCGCGAAAGCCGTCGGCGTTTCGCCGTGCGAGTTTTTAGCGGTGAGCTGCGGGCCGTCGCTCGCGTTCAACGACCCGGGCCGCAGCGACTTCGATCGCCGCACGAATCCCTGCGTCCGTGAGGTCGCCGGCGAGCGGCCGGAGTTGTTCGACGGCTGGGGCCGCGAAGACTGGGACGAGCTGTACAGCAGCTTCGGCGTCGGCGGCCGACTGTCGCCGGCGGGGGTGGAGACGGCCGCGATCTCAATCAACCGCCGCCGCGAAACGGTGCACCGGCTGCAGGTCGTGCTGGAAACGCATCTGGCGGATGTGGCGGCGGGGCTGGTCGAGAAGCTGTATGAGCTGGTGTGCCCGGCTTCGCCGGGAATGCCGAATGACGAAGCCCGAATGTCGAAAGAATGACGAAGCCCGAATGACGAAGGGGGCGGCGGCGTTTCAGAAATGTTCAGAACTTCCGAGGCTCGCCTCAGCGGCAGCGGGCCCGGCGACGCGGCGCTTCTCCCGCAGGCTTTGCTCGACGAGCTGTTGCCAGAATGGGCTTTGCATGTGGTCGTCGGCTGCGCACAGGCCGTCGAAGAGCTCGCCGCCTTCCAGCCTCGCGATGCCATGATTGCCAATCACCAGCAGGTCCAGCCGTGGATCCGCATCGGCAGCGAAGGCGATGCTCACCAGCGCAGTTCGGCCGCGGGGATAGCCGGCGAGGACGTTGAGGTGAACGGTGCCGTCGGCCCTGCGCGCTGTGACCTCACACGGTTCGGCGTCGAACACGCGGTCGGCCAGCCGCATCGCGGCCGCCAGCCCTCCGTATGGGGGAACGGCATCAGCCCTGGCAATCTGCACGTGCACGCGCACCGACACGGGCGTGCCGATCCGGCCGGCGGAGAGCACCTTGTCGATGGCCGCTTTGAGATCGTCGAATGTCATTGGCGGGAGGCCGCGAGGTACGAGGTGCTGAGTACGAGGTACGGAGTATGGGGTACAAGCTGCAAAGTGAAACCTACGCGCTGTGAGTTAGGTGGGTACAAAATGGGAGGTGCTGGCCGCTCACGACGAATCCCGTCCTTCTCACCCCGTCACCCCGTCACCCCGTC
>JAHWKJ010000155.1 GCA_019347905.1 Planctomycetota bacterium | reverse complement strand
TCTTCCGATCTACTTCGGCGGGTGATCCGGCGGGGAGTTGAACAGGAGGGAACGAAGGGAACGAAGGGAACGAAGGTGGGCCTGCCGAAGCTTGACCGCATTGAGGACGTGATCGCCGCCGATGTCTGGGAATACCAGGACCGCAGCGGCCGAACGGTGACGTCGCGTATCGAAATCGGCAGACCGCAGCCAATCCCCGACGACGAGCACGGCGACTTCTATTGCCCTGTATTTGTGGAGCATTGGAGCGGCCGTGTCGTCTCGGCGGGCGGTGCCGGCCCAGTCGATGCATTGATGAACGCTGTCCGGTTCGTGCGGACATTTGCAGTCGAGATCGGCTACTCTAAGCCCGACGAATCCACCAGCGCATGAATTCTAGACGATCTTCGAAGGCTCCTGTTTCAGCGACGTCCTCATGACGAGTGCATCCTTCGACGTCCCCGCGGCAGATCGCTGGTTCGCCGCGGCGATCAACAACGGCACGTGGGACTTGCTGGAGAAGCCGGACCGCTCGGCCGACGATAATGCGCGGATGCTGCACGCGGCGCATGCGGCCTGCCATCACTGGCTCCAGGTCGGCACCGCCGTCAATCACCAGCGGGCGCTATGTGTGGTGGCGTTCGTTTACGCCGAATTGGGCCACGGCGACCTTGCGCTCCAGTTCGCCGAACGCTGCCGCGAGCTGACCGAAGCGCACGCCGCCGAGATGGCCGACTTCGACCTGGCGTTCGCGCAGGAAGCCCTCGCCCGCGCTCACGCCGCCGCCGGCCGCCGCGACGAGGCCGCCCGCTTCAGGCAACTCGCCCAAATCGCGGGTGCAGCCATCGCCGACGACGAAGATCGCCAAATCTTCGAGGTCGGCTTTAGTGCCCGCAACTGGTATGGCATTGAGTGAGTCGCCGCGAGAGGCGATCCTCTGGGATTTGCCTTGTGTATCCGTTTGCCATACACTTACCGAGGGGACACGAGAAAGCATTGTGGGTGAGCAGACCGATGGCAAAGACAAGTCCGCTGATGGTGCGGCTCGATGAAGACAGCAAGGCATACCTCTCGCGCGCGGCGGAGTTGCGACGGGTCAGCGTCAGCGACTACGTCCGCATGGTGACGGTGTCGCAGGCGCGTCGCGAAGTCGAGGACGCGCGGCGAAACACCATCTCGCTCACTCCTGAGGAACAATTGGCCTTCTGGAAGGCGCTCAATGCGCCGCCGCGGCTTACTCCTGCACAGCGCGAACTCGGCAGATTGATGAGGGGCGAGTCATGAATTCGCCGGAGCCGCCGGAAGGCTTTCGCTGGGAGCGGCTCCGGCGCGAACATCGTCGCAAAGACTTCCGCTGCGGCGAGGCGGCCGTCGACGACTGGCTGCGGGCGCGGGCCTGGCAGCATCAGCGGAAGCACCTTTCCACCACGACGGTGCTCCTGGACAGCGGCACCCGCATTGCCGGCTACTTCACCCTGGCCACCGGGCAGGTCGATTTCGCAGATTTGCCCCGCGAGTATGTCAAGGACCTGCCGCGTCGCCTGCTGCCAGTCGCCGTGCTTGCGTGGCTGGGGGTTTCGGTCGAACATCAGCATCAGGGTTTCGGCCGGATCTTGCTGGCGAGAGCCCTGCGAGACTGCTATGACGCCGGGGCGACATTCCCATTTATCGCTGTGATTCTCGACTGTCTCAACGACGCCGCAAAGGCCTTCTACCAGCGCTGGGAATTCTGTGAGCTGCCGGGCAATCCCTATCGGCTGTTCCTGGGACACCGCGAGCTCGAAGCAATGATGCGCGGGGAATGAACGATTCGCTTCGGAGTCAGCCATGTCAGCCACGCGGTCGGAACTGCTCGCCCGCGATCGGAAGCACCTCATCCATCCGCTGCACGACAGCGTGCTTGCGGCCGCAGGGCACGTGTGGGTGAAGGGCGAGGGCGCGCTCCTCACCGATGCCGACGGCCGCGAGTACATCGATGGGCTTTCGGGCCTGTGGAACGTCGTCGCCGGTCACGGTCGCGCGGAACTGGCCGATGCCGCCGCCCGGCAGATGAATGAACTCGCCTACTGCTCCGGCTACGCGGGCAGCTCCAACCCGCGGGCGATCGAGCTGGCCGAGCGGCTGGCGGGCCTCACCTATCCCGGCATCACGCGGTTCTTCTTCACTTCCGGCGGCGGGGAGGCCAGCGAGACCAGCTTCAAGACGGCACGCTATTACTGGAAGCTCCGCGGCCGGCCGGAAAAGACGAAGGTCATCAGCCGCCAGTGGGGCTACCACGGCGTGACGCTGGCCGCGATGAGCGCGACCGGCATCGCCAGTTACTGGCCGATGTTCGAGCCGCGCGTGCCGGGGTTCATCCACATTCCCTCGCCGTACCCCTACCGCTACCCGGCCCCGCCGCACGAGAGCCAGGGCGTGGCGGCCGCCAACGAGCTGGAGCAGGCGATTCTGCGCGAGGGGCCGGAGACGGTCGCGATGTTTCTCGCTGAGCCGGTGCAGGGCGCCGGCGGTGTGATTGTCCCGCAAAACGACTACTTCCCCCGCATCCGCGAGATCTGCGACAAGTACGAGGTGCTGTTTGTGGCCGACGAAGTCATCACGGGCTTCGGCCGCACGGGAAAGATGTTCGCCCTGGATCACTGGGGCGTCGAGCCAGACATGATCCAGTTCGCCAAGGCCATCACCAGCGGCTACTTCCCGTTCGGCGGCATCGGCGTGAATGAGACGATCGCCGAGGTGCTCGACGCCGGTCCGCTCGTCTGGATGCACGCCTACACCTATAGTGCCCATCCGGTGGGCTGCGCGGTGGCGCTGGCGAATCTCGACATCATCGAGCGGGAGGGGCTGGTGAGCCAGGCGGCCGAGAAGGGCGGCTATCTGCTCGACAAGCTGACGGCGGCGCTGGCCGGCCACCCGCACGTGGGCGAAGTCCGCGGGCTGGGCCTGATGTGCGGCATCGAGCTGGTCGCCGACAAGGCCACGAAGCTGGAGTTCCCGCCGGAAGAGAAGATCGGCATCCGGGTGCACCAGGCGGCGCAGGAGCGAGGGCTGTTCAGCCGCCTGCGGGGCGACGTCTACTGCCTCGCCCCGCCGTTCGTCACCACGCGGGAGCAGCTCGACCGTATTGTCAAGGTCCTGCGGGATTCGGTCGAAACGGTCCTCGGACGATGAAACCTCGCGGGACCAAGGCCTCAATGGCCGCTGGTCGCTTCGGCTTTTCGGGTCCGTCCCGATGATGCCGGGCGAGGCCTGCGGCTACCATCCCCGACATGATTCCCGCCGACTGGCCATTCTGGGCTCATGTGCTGCTCTTTGTCGCGGCGGCGGCGGCAATCGCGCTGGCCGGCTCCAGGATGGCGGGCCTCGCCGACCGCCTGGCCGATCGTACGGGTCTGGGCGAGGCCGTCACCGGCACGCTGTTTCTCGGTTTGATCACTGCTCTGCCGGGCATCACGGCGTCGGTGACGGCGGCGCTGCAGGGAAGGCCGGGCATGGCCGTCAGTAACGCCATGGGCGGCATCGCCATCCAGACCGCCTTTCTGGCGATTGCGGATATTTTTTACACCCGCGCGAATCTGGAGCACGCGGCGGCCTCGGCGGCCAACATGCTGCAGACGACGATCCTGATCGGGCTCATGACGCTGGTCCTGCTGGCGATGGCGGGGCCGGAGGCGACCGTGTTCCACGTCCATCCGGCGACTCCCCTCTTGTTCATCGCGGCCGGCTATGGAGTGTATCTCGTCTATCGCAGCAGCGGGTCGCCGATGTGGCGGCCACGTCAGACGCCGGAGACGGTGGAGGACGTGCCGGCGCCGGAATCGCATCACGAATCTCTCTCGAAGCTGATTCTGGGGCTGGTGCTGACCGCGATCGTGGTGCTGGCCGCCGGCGTCGCCGCAGCCGATGCCGCCGGCCACATCGCCGATGCGACGGGAGTCTCGGAGTCGGTGATGGGAGGGCTGGGGCTGGCGTTCGCGACTTCGCTGCCGGAATTGGTCACGACAATTGCCGCCGTACGCCGCGGGGCGCTGACGCTGGCGGTCAGCGACATCGTGGGCGGGAATTTGTTCGACGTGCTGTTCGTGTGCATGGCCGACCTGGCGTGGCTCGAAGGCTCGCTGTACCACGCAAAAGGCGTCACCGCGCGGGAGATGTTCCTCACGGGGCTGACGATCCTGCTCAATGTGATCCTCTTGACGGGCCTGATCTACCGCCAGAAGCGCGGCCCCGGCAACATCGGCTTCGAGAGCCTGCTCATTCTCATCTTCTACGTGGGCGGCTTCCTGATCGTGTCGCTGGCGATGTCTTAGGCCATCGCTACATGACGCCACTGCCACTGGGGCATCACGCGTTCTGCGGGCCGCACGCGGCGGACGTGCGCATCGCCGCTCTGCGCCGGGGACAGCGCTCTGGCTTTCCCTGCCCCAGCCACGGTGCCACAGTGCCTCTGCTTCTTCGGCAGTCCACACGCCGAGAGATTCGCGGGGCGGCTGGCGGCTTGTTAGACTGGTGCCGCTGGATGCCTGCGGACTCGGCCCGACGGACTCTTGGCGCACCGACTCGCCGACGGCTTCGGCGAGCTTCCCACCGAAGGGTATCTGCGATGCAGCGCATGCTGGCGAGAATCGTTTGGCTGTCGATCGTTCTGCGGCTGTCGTCGGCCGGCGAGACGGCGCTTGCCGCGGCGCCGCGCGACGATGCCTGCGTGGTGCTCATCAGCGTCGACGGATTGGCGAACTTCTACCTCGACGATCCGCGGGCAGACATGCCCACGCTGCGCAGGCTGGCGCGCGAGGGCGCTCGCGCAGACGGCCTCGTCTGCTCCTTCCCCACCGTCACCTGGCCCAATCACACAACGCTGGTGACGGGAACCTCGCCGGCGAGACACGGCGTCATCGGCAATAACTATCTCGACCGTCAGAGCGGCGAGAAGATCGCCTTCATCCCCGACCCGCTGTTCGACAAGGACGAGATCGTCAAGGTGCCCACCGTCTACGACGCCGCCCACGGCGCCGGTCTCGTGACGGCGGGCATTGTCTGGCCGGCGACCCGCAGCGCCCGCACGCTCGACTGGACCGTGCCCGATATGTTCGGCGACGAAGCGTGGCCGAAGTACGGCACGAAAACGTGGCTGGACGAACTGCGGCAGGCGGGAATTCCGGTCGATCGGCACGGCGGCTGGACGAGCGAGTCGGGCGGCGGCGTGCAGCGCGACTGGCTCTACACGCGGATGGCCGCCCATCTCTTCGAGCACCACCCGCCGAACCTGCTGTTGATCCATCTCGTCGAGGTCGACCACGTGCAGCACCGGCACGGTCCCCGCAGCCCCGACGCCTACTGGTCGGTGAGCTTTGCCGACGACCGCATCCGCGACCTGTGGGAGAGCGCGCAGCGTTCGCCCTTCGCGAAGAACACCACTTTCCTCATCGCCAGCGACCACGGCTTCTTTCCCATCGAGCACGACATCCGCCCCAACGCGCGCCTGCGGGAACTGGGACTGATCGAGACCGAGGGCGAGAAGATCACGAAGAAGCACGCCTGGTGCGTCGCACAGGGCGGCGCGTGCATGGTCTACATACTCGACGACAGCCGCCGCAGTGAACTGGCGAAAGAGCTGCAGCGGGAGTTCGCCGCCATCGACGGCGTGCAGGTGGTGCTGGGGCCGGAAGAGATGGTCCGCCTCGGCCAGCCCATGCGCGAAGACGACCCGCGGGCCCCGGACTTCTGGCTCTCCGCGAAGAGCGGTTACAGTTTTTCCGAAGCTCATAGCGCAGGCGAGGTGGTCGTCCCCAAAAACTCGCGGGGCGGCACCCACGGTTACCTGCCCGACCAACCCGACATGCTGGGGACACTGGTGATTTCAGGCGCCGGCGTCGACGCGGGAACGAAGCTCGGCAAGGTGCAGAGCATCGACGTCGCCCCGACGATTGCCCGGCTGCTCGGCGTCGAGTTGCCGACCGCGGAAGGCAAGCCGCTGCTGAACGGGGCCGCGCGAAAGTGACTGTCAGGCGTCGTCCGAAGCCCACGGGTTGCAACCCGTGGGCTTGCTCATATCACGGCTGAGTTCGGCCGCGGAGCTTGCGGCGGGCGCGGGACAGCGTGGGGCCGATCGTGTTCTCCGGGACTCCCAGCCGTGAGCTGATCTCCCGGTACGACTTGCCCTCCAGGTGGTACTGCCGCACGACCTCGGCGTCGGTCTCCGGCAGATCCTGGATCATCCGCCGCAGTTCGTCGCGGGCTTCGATCCGCTCGCTCTCGCGGGCGGCGGACTGCGCCTGTTCCAGAGAGGCCTGATGGGCGTGCACATGGCCGAAGGCTTCCGCCTTGCGGCGGCGGGCCATCTCACGGACCGCAACGCGCCGCGCGATCACCGCCAGGTACGTCGCCAGCGACGAGCGGCCCCGGAAACGCCGCAGCACCGCGGCATCGTCGTCGAGAATCGCCAGAAAGATCTCGGCACAGAGGTCGTCGACGTCTTCGGGCCGCAATTGCACGCTGCGGGCATGGGCCGCGTGGTTCACCACGTGCACGAATAGCCCGATGAAGCGGTCGACGAAGTCCTTCCACGCACCGGCTTCGGCGGTGAGGCAACGCTTCAAAAGAGTGCGATCGATCTCGGTCAGCGCCACGTGACCCGCCCCGGGCAATCTACCGCAGAAAGACCCGCTCCTTCACGAACCGGCCGCCACCGCCCTAAGCCGGCCGCCATCGGCTTGAATCGGTGCGCGCCGCTTTGACTGGCATCCGTCAGTGCTTGTGCCGGCACCACGACCCCGACACATCCATTGGATCCACTCTAACCCGGCAAACCGGATGCGACAAGATGGGTCTTTGTAACAGCAGCGCCCGCTTCAGCTTTGGACGCACGGCACGCAGTCAGACGATTTCCGGTTGACGGGGTCAGACCCCTTTGCGGGACGTGCGATGCAGAACGTGGAGTGCGTGTTCTCCGCAAAGGGGTCTGACCCCTTCGCTCATCGCTCCGCGTTGGCAGCCGACGGCTTCACCCACGAGACCTGCGTGATGAGATGATTCAGCGACGCAAACGAAATGTGGGCGTTGGTCGCGTGCTGCGGGCTCTCGTTCGCCGGGAACGTCGCCAGCGTCGCGTCGCCCACCAGAAACACGTTGAAGTCACGCGACAGGTTCTCGTAGCCGGCGGTCGTGCGGCAGAAGCACATGTCGGTCGCGTAGCCGGTCAAAAGCACGTGCCGCACCTTATGCTGCTTCAGAAAGTCGCGCAACGGCTCGTAGCCGGCGCGGTCGTAGATGACAACGTCCTCGGGATGACAGGTCACGTCCTTCGAGACGGGGATGGGCAGGTCCCAGAAGCCGGCATTGTTGAACTTCGGCCCCGCATCGAGTCCCGAAAACTGCTCGAAGTAGTCGATCACCGGCGTCTCGCGCGAAAGCTGGAGCGTCGCGGGCAGCGGCTCCCCGCGATAGTCGAAGCTGCCCAGCTTCGCCTCGAGTTCCTTCGCTCCTTCGCGGCGATCGTCGGCCGTGGGCTGATGATCGAACGAGCGGTACAGCTTGCGGCGGATCGTGTCTTCCGCCCCCGGCAGGCTGTACATTACGAACGCCACGTGGGGGCGAAGCTTCTTGAGGAACGGATCGATGACTTCGCGCGTGTGCCGCCCGGCGAGGTGGTTCTTGTCCGGTGTGCAGAAGTCGGCGGCCCCGGCCGGCTCCGGCGTGCGCCAGCCCTGCCCATCGTCGATGCCCCACGGATGCACCATGATCACCGCCGTGGATTTCGCCTCCAGATGGTTGCGCACCTCAATGATGCCGCGGGCGTTGTACGAGAACCGCCAGGCCCGCACCGACAGGTCGGCGTGCTCGTCCACGACGATGGGCGGCGCCTCGTAGCGCACCTTCTCACGCACGGGGGCCACGAACTCCGGATGATCGGCCAGCAGGGGCGGCGGGTTCTCCAGCCGCGTCAGCCGGTTCTCGTAGACGCGCCGCGCTTGAGGCTCCGAAGCCTTCGCCGGCGGCGGCGAGCATCCGACGATGGAGAGCAAAATCGCTGTCGAGACAAGCATTCGCATTGGACTCTTCTCCAGAGAGCAAAGCGGCTGGCGGCACACACGCAGGTCGCTCAGCTTTTCACCTCAGGAAAACATCAACCCGAACCGTCAGCGAGGCAGTTCGGCAGGCAGAGGTTCCAATCCCTCGCTTACGCTTCGGGTTAGTGTGTGCCGCTGGCCAATCCGGCACGATTCCCCTAGGATGCCCGAAGTCAAAGGCCATTCCAAGCGAGCGTTCGAGAACGACACGAGGAGCCATCGTGCCAGAGAATCTCAAACCGAAAGTCGACGCCGCCGTCAAGGACGTGGATTTCAAGAAGAACCGCTACCGGATCGACTTGGACACCACCAGCGGCCCGATCCGGATCGATCTCGACTCCGACGCCGCCCCCGGCCACTGCCGCAACATGATCGGCCTGGCGAAGATCGGCTTCTACGACGGCGTGCCGTTTCACCGCGTGATTCGCGGCTTCATGATCCAGGGCGGCTGTCCCCAGGGCACCGGCACCGGCGGCCCGGGTTACACGATTCCGGCGGAATTCAACGCCACTCCGCACGAGGCCGGCGTGTTGTCGATGGCCCGCACGAATGATCCCAACTCGGCCGGCTCGCAGTTCTTCCTCTGTCTCGGCCGGCACCAGCATCTCGACCGGCAGTACACGGCCTTTGGACGCACGGCCGACGAAGAGAGTCTCTCGACGGTCCGCGCCGTCGGAGAAGTCGAAACCGGCCCGAACGATAAGCCGCGACAGGACGTGACGATCCGCTCCGCGAAAGTCGTCGAATTGCCGCGCTGAAAGCCCACGGGTTGCAACTCGTGGGCTTCGTTCAGCGCCGCGGCTCAACGTCTCGCTCCCACTTGGAGAGCTTCGCGCGCAGCTTCTCCGCGGCATCGAGCCGCTCGGTCAGCAGGTCACGCTCTTCCGCCGGATCGCGGGCCACGTCGAACAGCCACTCATCCTGCGCGCCGTCCTCCACTTTGCTGACGAACTTCCAGTCGCCGTCGCGGACGGCCCGCCACGTGCGATTCGCCCGGCGGGCTCGCCAGAACAACGTGCGGGAAAACTCCGGCCGCTGCTCTTCGACGTGACGAAGGATGTCGATGCCGTCCGCTGGATGGTCCGCGGGCGGCCGCGTTCCGGCAACGCGCAGCAGCGCAGCCGTCAGATCCATCGTGATCGTCGGCTGTGCGCAGTCGCTCCCGCGCGCGATGCGGCCGGGCCAGCGCACGATCAGCGGCGTGCGGATCCCGCCCTCGAACAGTCCGCCTTTGAAGCCCCGAAAGCGGCCGTTCGAACCCGGACGCATCGCGCCATGGTCGCTGGCGAACACGACGACGGTGTCCCCGGCGAGTCCGGCCTTCTCCAGCGCATCAAGAATCCGCCCCGTGTGCCGGTCCATGTCGCGCAGCATCTCGATGTACGTCTCGCGTGTGCCCTCCGTCAGTTTCTCCGGCAGCACCGTGCGGCCGGTCGCGTCACCGGGAGCCTGAAACGGAAAGTGCGGGACGCTGAAGGCCACGTAGAGGAAAAATGGCTGCTCGCGTGGGGACTCCAGAAATCGCACGGCATCATCGGCAATCAATTCCGTCATGTATCCGTTCCGCTCGACCGGCCGCCGCCCCTCGTAGAGCACGGCGAGGTCGCTCAGTTCCTCGTGCGTGAAATAATCCACATAGCCGCCCAGAAACCCGAAGAAGCAGTCGAACCCGTGGTCGAGCGGATTGAACTTCAGGTCGTATCCCAGGTGCCATTTGCCGAAGATCGCGGTGTCGTAACCGGCCTGCTGCAGCGCGGGCGCCAGCACGGCGTCGCGCGGAGGCAGACCCAATTCGCTACGTGCGGCGAGACGCACGGCATCGTCATAGCGGCCGACGTTTCCCGTCCCGATCGCGCACTCCATGCCACCGACGCGCTGCGGGTACTGCCCGGTCAACAGGGCCGTCCGCGTGGGCGTGCATTCCGCCCCCGCGGCGTAATAGGCCGTGAAGCGCAGGCCTTCGGCAGCCAACCGGTCGATACGCGGCGTCTCGACGTCCCGCGCGCCGTAGCACGACAAGTCGCCCGTGCCCATGTCGTCGACCAGGATCAACAGCACGTTGGGCCGCCGGGCCTCCGCAGACGCCGGAGCCGATGCACAGAGGCTCACACAGACAACGACAGCGGCAAGCAGGTGCGGCATAGTTCCGTTTGCTCTCGCAGATAAGACTCGTGATGTGCAAAGCCGTGCGCCGGCAGGTTCGACGCCGAGACTCTCGCCACGATACACGCTGTCACTTTCCGTCGAAAGCCGCCGGCCGTCTGCGCGCTTGTGCGCGTGCAATTCGCTCGGGAATGTGAACAATCCCACTACTCCATCTCCCATTCCGTTGGCGAGTCCATTCCATGCCCATTTCGGTAACCTGCCCGAGCTGCGAGGCGAAGCTGAAGGTGAAGGACGAGCACGCGGGCCGCGTCGTCCCTTGTCCGCAGTGTCGGCAGAAATTGACGATTCCCGACGAACCGGCGGCGGCCGCGCCGCTGCGGTCCGGCGCACAGTTCGGCGACACGTTCTCCGCCGATCCTTTGCGGGCCTCGGTCGACGAGGAATCCGAGCCGCTGGATTTCTCGTGGGAGACGCTGCGCGTGGGCCTGCGGATCGTCAATGGAGCCGCGATCACCGGCTTTTGCGGCACTGTCGGCTGGGGCCTTGCGACGGGGCTGGCGATGTCGGCCGCTGCCGGAGCCCGCGGCGCATGGGGCGGGCCGGATGTCGGGGTGATGCAACTGATGATGTTCCTGATGATCGGCAGCTTCATCGCACTCGTGGGCCAGGCGGTCGTGGCACTCACCGGCTGGGCCGTTTGCCGCGGCGGTCCGGCGCAGCTTCGCGATCGCAGCTACGCGGGCCTGGCCGTCGCGGCGATGGCGGTGGCCATCGCCATTGTGGTCGCTCTGCCGCTGTATATGTTCTCGCTCGCGGGGCCGGGGAGGGCAGGCACCGCCGTCACGTTCAAGCTCATTGCGTTTGTGGCCGGCTCAGCGTGGCTCGCGGCTTACGCGCTATTCGCGCAGTTCACGCGGAGCCTGGGCGAACATTTCACCGATCCGCCCCTGCGGATGCAGTCGAGCTACTTCCTCTTGTACGTCGCCGCGCAGGCGATCTGGATGCTGGTGCAACTGTTCCTGCTGGAGGAAGGCATGGGGCCGCTCTTCGGCGGTTCGCCGGGAATGTGGGTGTTTGTCAATGTGGTGGTCGGTATGATTCATTTCATCTGGGTCCGCGAGCTGGCC